>JAFDDS010000177.1 GCA_019310745.1 Deltaproteobacteria bacterium
TTGCTGGCCTTTGAGTGGTCGCTTAAATCATTTGGAAGATTTGGCTGGCTGGCTGTCTTTCTGTATGTTATCTGCGGCGCCTTAAGACTTGCCAGGTTCAACATTCAAAAAAACGATCTTGAATCTGATCACTTCAAAGGATTACCTATTCCTGGAGCAGCTATCTTTATTGCTACCTTTGTACTTTTTATAAATTCCTTAGATGGTTTTACCGAAAACAAACATATTATTATCATAAGCGCTATTTATTCTCTATCATTCCTTATGGTCAGCACAATTGATTATCTTAGTTTTAAAGAGCTCGAGCTTTTTAAGAAAAAACCTTTTAATGTTCTGGTAGCCACCATACTCCTCTTTATTGTTGTGGCGTATAAACCAGCTTTTATGTTATTCCTTTTCTCTACTATGTATGTGATCTCAGGTCCTTTTATAACGCTCTATCATCTCACTCATAGATCTAGAAAGAGAGCTCATTCTGTGATTGATTCCTCTCTCGAGAAAAGTGAAAAGAGTATAAAAAACGAATTATGAAAATTTGGGTAATGTCAGTAAATTGTTTTGCCCTCAGACTTACGTTAACTCATTTTAGCTACTAATAACTTTAAAAAATCATGAGAATAACTGGCGGTATGATCAGGGGCCGCCGGCTGGCAAACGTCAAAGGAGTTACTATACGGCCTACCTCAGATACAGTGAGAGGATCTATATTTGACATATTGGGCCAGACATTAACTGATCTTAGAATATTAGATCTATTTGCTGGCACAGGTAGTTTGGGGATAGAATCCCTAAGCAGAGGTGCCAAAAACGCTGTGTTTGTAGATAACTCACACAGGGCCCTTGCGATAATAAAAAATAACCTCATTATGTGCGGCTATGAAGGGCTTTCAATGGTTATAAGAGCGAAATTGCCGAATGGTTTACCCCATATTCAGGATCTTGGGTGCGGTCAATTCGATGTGGTATTTATTGATCCTCCCTATGGAAAAGGATACATTAGGCCCACGATTTATAAATTACTAGATAAAAAACTATTGGCGAAAGATAGCAGGATAGTTATTGAATCATCAAAAAATGCTAATGATCCGTTTCCTGTCGATCTTAATAACCTTCAGCTAAAATTAACGAAGTCGTATGGCTCAACAGTAATAGGTTTTTACTCCAATTATGATGAAAGATAAAATGGGCAAAATGGTCATATATCCTGGCTCGTTTGATCCTATAACAAACGGTCATCTCAGTATCGTGAGAAGGGCTCTTACCATGTTTGATTCTATTACCATTGCCGTTGCCTCCAATCCCATGAAAAAAACTCTTTTTACATTGGATGAGAGGGTGGATCTTATACAGGAATCAATTAAAAACGATGGCAGAATTGTTGTCGACTCCTTTATTGGTTTACTTGTTGACTACGTGGACGGCAAAAAAACAAATATAGTTTTAAGAGGAATGAGAGCCCTCTCAGACTTTGAGTATGAATTTCAGATGTCATTAATGAACAGGAAGTTAAATAAAAATATACAAACAATTTTCATGATGACTGACTACAAATGGCTTTATGCTAGTTCTACTATAATAAAAGAGGCAGCCAGTTATGGGGGGGCTGTTGGCGGTCTTGTCCCTGATGTTGTCTGCCAGAAACTAAAAGAAAAATTTGGCTTTCAATAATAAAGAAACCACATCCAGAGGATGTGGTTTTACAAATTAATACAAACCAGAAAATTAAGGAGGAATATTGCATGACCTTAACCAAAGAAAAGATTATAGATAATATTTACAATCAGGTGGGTCTAAGCAAAAACCAATCAAGAAGGGTTGTAGAAAGTTTGTTAGAAATAATAAAGCAAACACTTGCAAAAAAAGAAAATCTCCTCATAAGCGGCTTTGGGAAATTCATTGTCAAAGATAAAGCAGCTCGAAAAGGAAGAAATCCTCAAACCACAGAAGACCTAAAGTTACGAGCAAGAAAAGTTCTTGTGTTTCGGACCTCTGGTGTTCTCCGGAAAAAAATCAATCATAAGGGCTAAAGCGCTACAATAAAAGTTTCTGAAAATCCAAGATATTTCAATTTATCAAGCATTTTATTGGCCCCGGTTAAATCATTAGAAAGGGATACCCTCACCCTGTAAAGAGTTTTTTCTTGAGGCGACACATACGTTGTGATAGTAACATAACGAAAGATAACTCTAAGGCGATCTACTAATCTAAGTGCATTATCTTTATTTTCAAAGGCGCCAACCTGTATAGTAAATTTCCCTTTCCTAAAATCCGCTGCCTCTACGAGTGGCACATAGTCATTGCCTGATTTAATCCTTCCAATCTTCCTTGATAAGGCAACCAGACGTACTTTTGCTACTCCTGGGCCGGCCAATCCTATCTGTCTGCCAGCACCATACGATAGATCAATAATCCTCCCTGTAACAAAAGGGCCTCTATCGTTAATCCTCACGATAATCTCTTTTAGGTTCGATAAATTTTCCACCCTTACATACGTTCCAAAGGGTAATGTTTTATGTGCGGCAGTCTTACCATACATATTATAAATCTCACCAGTGGAAGTTTTCTTTCCATGAAAATCCTTTCCATACCATGAAGCCATACCTTCCTGAACAAACCCTTCTCCACTCAGAAGAGGATAATATACTACCCCGTTTACCGAATATGATTTAGGTACACGGCCATCCATTGTTTTTGGCAATACTATAGCCGGTTTTTTATAACTGCTAACTTTTATCTGTTCTTTACTGCCAGCGCAGCCAAAAATACCTATAATAATAAGGATGAAAAAAATAGATTTCTTCATAGCTTACTGGGCATTTGACATTGGATATTTGTTACGAACTTTAGCTCACTTTAAATTTTAGGCACTTTAGCTCACTTCGGTCAACAGTTCTTCCACTCAGGAGTCCTCTTCTCCAAAAATGCCTTTAATCCTTCCTGAGCATCGGTTGTCCTCATCAATTCATTTAAATATATTTCTTCAATAACCTTTAATGAAGGTTCAAAGTCATCTCTCAGACCAGCTTTTATAGTCTTTTTTGTAATCCGTATAACCTCAGCACTAAGAGATAGATAAGGCTTTATGAATTCATCGGTTTCCTGAGACAAATCACCTTTTGCAACTACCTTGTTTATGAGTCCCATGCTCATTGACTCCTGTGCAGCGACAATCCGCCCTGAAAGAATCAAATCCATAGCAACCTTTCTTCCAATAATCCGTGGCATTATCTGGGCAGCAATCGGGGGAAGTACTCCCACCTGGATCTCAGGCTGCCCAAATTTTGCGGTATCATCGGCAATTACCTTTCTTCCAATAATCCGTGGCATTATCTGGGCAGCAATCGGGGGAAGTACTCCCACCTGGATCTCAGGCTGCCCAAATTTTGCGGTATCATCGGCAATTACCAGATCACAAAAAACTGCCAGCTCACACCCCCCGCCTAAGCACAATCCGTAGACAGAAGCTACAGTGACCGCCCCTAGTTGATCCATCAGCCGGAACATGCCGTGGAAGGTTTCTATCATCTTAGGCGCCAAATCACCCATATGCTCTCCTACGTCCACACCGGCGGAAAAACATTTTCCCTTGCCATTGAAAAGCACCACCTTGAGATCTTTCTTGCCCTTCCATGCGTCGAGGGCCTCATTTATCTCCTTCATCATAGCGATGTTTAAGACATTGACGGGTGGCCTGTTCAGGGTAATTGTCACAAGGCCATCCTTGAATTCAACTTCTATGTGTTCGTATCCCATGATATCTACTCCTCTCTTTAAAAAAATGGCAGGCGGGCTTGCTTACATAGCCCTGCCTGCCATACCTCTTGCATTATCCCTGAAAAATTCCTCTCTCGGGGTTTCTGAATTATTTCTGTGGCTTCGGTATTACTTCCTCGCAGAAGGAATCGTCAAAGGTCCTTGCCTGCGCCAGTCCTCTGCGATAGGCCAAATAGTCCATCTCTCTCTTACCGGTGATTTTCTGGGCATTAAAGGTGTTGAAACCAATGTAGGCTTCAGCATTCATATTGGCTCCCAACCAGTAAATCTGGCCGCCCTTCAGCATATCCCAGTAATGCTTCTTTTTAACCCTGACGCTTTCGATCGTATTCATCAGGCAGAGGAAGGTCGTATTTGTAAAGGTCCATACCATATTGTTGACAAAGGCATCCAGTTTAGACCAATCTGTCTCGAGTCCCTTCAGTATGGCATTGCCTTCTTTGTATGCACTGCCTTTCCTGAACTCACCGTAGGCGATATCACCATTATCCACATATTTGTCCGTAATGACTCTTGGGTCCCGTACCCATTCTCCATTGCTGTCTTTCTTTATGGGAATAGCCTTGGTAATCAGGCCAAGTCTTTCCATCTTAGCGGCACTCCACATCTCATTAGCTGTGGCCTGCCACATGGCCTGTTCCATACTCAGATTCCA
>JAFDDS010000178.1 GCA_019310745.1 Deltaproteobacteria bacterium
CGCACCACGCCTAAGGTTCAATGGAGTGTGACATTTTGGGCACGACAGGTCTGTGAGCAATGGTGGAATCTTTGGCGGGACGATACATCCTTTTTTATCAAGGTTTACAATACCCTTGCATTCAGGGAATTTAGTACAGCTCAGGAACGGTCCGAAACGACCTTTGCGCAACATCATTGGCGAGCCGCACTCGGGACAGGAAACGTCGGTCTGTTCCGGTGAAATAGGTTTCCCACTGCTGTCAATTGGCGCCGCGAACTTACATTCAGGATACTTAGAGCAACTAAGAAATCTCCCATTACGCCCGAAACGATACACTGTATTACTACCACATTGTGGGCAGGTAAATGGGGAAGGTTCTATTTCTGCTTTGGCGTGGTTCATGTTTTTATAGGCCAAGTCGAGACTCAATTTGAATGGTCCATAAAAGTCATGGAGCATTTGCACCCAGTCGGCATGTTTTTCTTCAACATTGTCGAGTTGCTGTTCCATATATCGAGTATAGCCAACTTGCAAAATTTCTGGAAAAGCTTCGATCAGCTTATCATTTACTATTTTGCCAAGATCAGTTGCGTGGAATATGTTATGAATTTTTTCTACATATTTACGGGTTTGAATTACCTGAATGATTTGGGCATAGGTACTCGGTCGACCGATACCCTCGGTTTCAAGTTTTTTCACAAGCGATGCCTCAGTATATCGGGGGGGCGGTGAGGTAAAATTTTGCCTTGGATCAATCTGAATCGCGGCCAGAGGTTGTTTTTCTGTCACAAGAGGGAGCATTACTTCGTCAGATATGGTGGGTACGCCAGCAACTTTATAAAACCCGTCGAAGACTAATGCACGGCCATTCGCACGGAAAATGAGTTCTCCACCATGATCAACGCCTGCAATCAAGATGATTGTAGAGTCCCATTGGGCATCGGTCATCTGGCAGGCTACAAATCTTTCCCAGATTATTTTGTATAGTTTATATTGCTTGGCATTCAACGATGATTGAACACGGTCAGGAGTTAAACTTATATCGGTAGGGCGAATTGCTTCATGTGCTTCTTGGGCTGATTTATTGGAAGATGAAAAGAAGTTTGCCTTTGCTGGTAGGTACTGATCTCCAAATTCCGAACCTATGTACTGCCTTGCCATATTGATTGCTTCACCCGAAAGATGCGTTGAGTCTGTTCGCATGTATGTGATCAGGCCAATTGAACCCATTCCATGGATTGACACGCCTTCATATAGAGACTGAGCGGTACTCATGGTTAATTGGGCGGGGAAGCCCAGTTGGTTTGCTGCTGTTTGCTGAAGCGTGCTCGTGATGAGTGGTGCATAGGGGCGGCTCTTTACACGTTTTGTTTTAATTGACCTTACCTGCCATGATGGCCCATCAGACATATGACCACGTAAAAGTATCATTTGCTGTGCTGGGCCTTTGGCTTTAGGGTTTTTTGTCTCGATTTGCTCATCGATTTGAAACCCTGCGCGTTTCACTGCTGCCAACACAGCTTCAATATGTTTTGAATCGAATTTTTTGCCATCAATTTCAATCAATTCCGCAGCAAGACTGTTATGCTTGATAAGCCATTCGTTTTTTTCTCGCACCTTTCGACCGTTTGCGTTTCTCCCAGTTTTTTCTTCGTAAGCTTCAGCCAGCCATTTCTGCCAATTTTGACTAAGGGTAATTACGTTATCCACATCAGTGGTGAAATACCCCATTACTTTCCAGTATTCATTTGGTATGAATGATTCTATCTCTCGTTCCCTTTCCACAATCAGTCGTACCGCTACTGATTGCACGCGACCCGCACTCAATCCGCCAGCTACTTTTTTCCACAACAGGGGTGAACCCTGATACCCGACGATCCGGTCAAGAATACGACGTGCTTGTTGTGCGTTGACTTTGTCCATATTAATTGGACGCGGATGAAGGAATGCCTTTTCAATTTCGCTCTTGGTAATGGCGTTGAATACTACTCGATTGGCATTTTGAGGCATGACTTCAAGTGCCTCTGCTAGATGCCAAGCGATGGCCTCTCCTTCTCGGTCAAGGTCTGTTGCTAACCAGATACCCGAAGTCTTTTTAGCTAATCGTTTTAGCTCTGTAACTGTTGCTGCCTTCCCCTTGATGATTTGGTAGGTCGGTTTGAAATCCTGATCCAGGTCGACTCCTGGCACAGGGTTTTTGACACCTTTGGGGTTTTTCTCTGGCAGGTCACGCACATGCCCAACGGATGCAGACACTATATATTCTGAGCCCAGGTATTTATTGATAGTACGCGCCTTGGCAGGAGACTCAACAATCACCAGTTGTTTGCCCGTTGTAGCAGGTAGCGAAGTGGGTTTTTTGACATGTGTTGTTGTTTTTTTCTTAGTCATATCAATGTGTTAATTAATAAATTAAACTCGATACTTGAAATAATATCTACTCACCCATTTTTACGTTTTAAGAAATGAGAAACATCTTTCCTGGTAGCTGTTTGATTACCCCCTTTAATTCAAGGCTCGTGAGTAGACCGGCTACCTTAGCGGAATCCATATTGCTGTGCTTGGCGATATCGTCTATGTGAAGAGGATAATAGCACAGAATGTCATAGATCCGTTTTTCATCTTCTTCCATGTGTGGCAATGTTACTTTCTTCCTTTTATCACCTTCTTTGGAATAGGGAAAATTCAATCCAAGCTCTTGTAATATATCATCTGCATTCTCAACAAGTTTAGCGCCTTGCTTGATAAGAAAATGAGTTCCCGTACTTTTAAAAGACTCTATGCTGCCGGGCACAGCCAAAACCTCTCTTCCCTGTTCCAAGGCAAGTGAGGCTGTGATGAGAGAGCCGCTTCTTTTAGAAGCCTCTACCACTACTAT
Source organism: Deltaproteobacteria bacterium (assembly GCA_019310745.1). The sequence goes on from JAFDDS010000178.1 coordinate 2,861, forward strand.
TCCCTTTGATAGCCCGCTGATAATCCTATTTCTTATGGGAAAATTTTTTGCCTCTGGTGGAGTTCCTAAGGGGAACTCTGTTACGACAGAGCCATTGTCAATAATATGATTATAAAGTCTGTTGTTTGATTTTGGATAAACAATATCTATACCTGAACCCAACACAGCAATGGTATGCCCGTTTCCCCTTAAGCAGCCCCAATGTGCAGCTGAATCGATCCCTCGTGCCATGCCACTGGCAATAACTATGTTTCTAATGGCCAAACTCTGGGATATTTCTTCAGTAATTTTCAGACCATAGTGGGTTGGATTTCTTGAGCCTATAACAGCAATCACTATCTTATTTTGAGGGATATCATTCCCTTTCAGATAGAGAAGGGGAGGGGGATCATGAATTTCTTTGAGATCCTTTGGGTAACAAGAATCAAAAAAGGTTATCAGCC
>JAFDDS010000179.1 GCA_019310745.1 Deltaproteobacteria bacterium
GATTTTAGCTGGACGGATGACCACACCGTTAGAAAGAGTTGGCGCATACATACCTGGTAGAAGAGCCGTGTATCCAAGTTCTATCCTGATGACAATTTTACCTGCAAAAATAGCCGGCGTTAAGGAAATTGTTGCCTGCACCCCTCCGGATCAGGGTATGATCATAAATCCTTCCATCATAGTTGCTGCAGATATAGCTGGCTCAACAAAAATTTTTAAGGTCGGCGGGCCATGGGGCATTGCCTCGATGGCCTATGGCACCAGGACTATTCCTAAAGTAGATAAAATAGTTGGCCCCGGAAACAAATATGTTACTGCTGCAAAGATTATGGTATTTGGGCAGGTAGGTATAGACTCCCCTGCTGGACCAAGTGAAGGGATGATTCTTGCTGACACAACAGGAGATGCAGATCTCATTACAATAGATTTATTATCCCAGTCAGAGCATGATCCAGATGCCGCATCCATTCTTGTGACAACTTCAGATGAACTTGCATTGAAGGTCGCAAATAATATAAACAATAATATAAACAAAGAGCTGCCCAAACTTCCTCGGAAGGAAATCATTACCTCATCGCTTTCCAAGTATTCCTCCATCCTGATCGCACGAGATATAGAGCAGGCCATCGATTTTGTCAATGAGTATGCGCCGGAACATCTAGAGATACTGACTGAAGAGCCTTTTGTTACCCTAAAGAAAATTAAAAATGCAGGCTCTATATTCATGGGGCCATTTTCTCCTATTCCTGTAGGTGATTATGCCTCCGGCACAAATCATGTTCTGCCCACAGGTCAGGCAGCGCGGATGTTTTCAGGTTTATCTGTAGACGATTTTATAAAGAAACCAACCTTTCAGTATCTGAGCAAGGATGGGCTTTCATCGCTAAAAGATACGGTAGTTACCTTAGCTGAGGCAGAAGGCCTTCCTCTTCACGCAAGAACAATTGTAGAGAGATTTAAATAGTTGAAAGTTTAAAGTGAGCTAAAGTTTAAAGTGCCTAAAGTTAAGAGGTATGGGTATGTGGGGCAATAATAATTCGCAAGAGAGCTTGAAGAATGGATGAGAAGGTTTGCTGTATAAATCATTCATTTGTCTTCGAGTATGGCGAATAATTCTGAAGAAATTGTAATTTGAAACCAAATTATTAAATCCGGTACTTTGATTGGCTCTAATTTTAAGTCATTTCCTGTGTTTAAATTTTAGGCACTTTAGGCATTTATAACTTTAACTACTTTTTCATTGAATTATGGATATTCATGTAATACATGATTAAACCGTTTTATTTATTTTAAAAAATTAAAGGAGGTAGGAGATGGCTATTATAAAAGGGTATGACATGCCTGATGAGCTTTATTATCATGAAGAGCACAGTTGGGCGAGAGTGGAAGGGAACAGGGTTACTGTAGGCATGGATGATATGTTTCAAAAGGAAGCAGGCGATATAGTTTTTGTAGACCTCCCTGAGGAGGAAGACGAGGTTGAGCAGGGAGAGGTGTGCGGTAAGATTCAATCAAGGAAGTGGATTGGCAAACTCTGCGCACCTGTCTCTGGAGAAATTGTTGAGATCAATGAGGAATTAGAGGATGATACCGGTCTCATAAATCAGGACCCCTACGGTAAGGGATGGATTGTGGTTATCGAGGCAACTGATGCTGAAAACGAGCTCGCTAATCTTATGCATGGGGACTCTCTCCTTCCTTTTGTCGACCAAGAGATACAACGGACAGAGGAAGAAAGGGCAAACGCGTAATGTATTCATGGAGGCTTTTTAAAGATACCATACATCCTGTTTCAACAGCTTTGGGACTATCAATTGATGACACACTCCCCCTCTCTTTGTCCCGGCATGGCTCTCCGCCAATACTTCACCTTTATACATTTAACCCATCAGCTATTGTTGGTAAATACCAGGATATAGAGGCCGCGTTACGGCTTGATAGGTGTAGGAAGAGCGGAGTTGAATATAATCGTAGAAGCACCGGTGGTGGCACAGTGATAATGGGCCCAAAGGTAGTTGCTCTTGGACTTGGTATTGGTATCGACCAGCCTGGTTTAAAAAAGGGAATCGGAGGGATATTTGAATCCCTGAGCGCTGTTTTGATAAAGGCATTGCAGGATCTGGGAGTTAACGCCGGATTCAGGCCCAAGAATGACCTTGAGGTAGACGGGAAAAAAATAGCAGGCCTTTCTGCAGCGCTCGAGACGGAAAAGGCGCTTTTATTTCATGCAAGCCTGCTGGTTGACTTCAATATACCATTAATGCTGGATATTATGAATCAACCACCTTTAAAACTGTACGATAAGGGCTATAACTGCTTCAGCCAAAGGATAACTACCATTACTGAGCAATTAGGCCATGATATCAATATGGAGCGTGTTGTAGAGGCTATAGAAAACGCCTTCAGCCAGAAATTTGGTGCTTCCTTTGAAAAGGATGAACCTGACACATGGGAGAAAAAAAGCATAGAAGATCTTATTAATACGAGGTATACGGACCCCGCTTGGATCTTTTCTCGCAAACACCCCCAATCAAAGATGGGCATAGGTGAGTTCAAAACACCTGGAGGCCTTTTGGAGATATACCTATCTCTTGCAGGCAGCACTATTGAGCATATTATTATCACAGGGGACTTTTTTTCCACCACCAAAGACATAAATCTCCTGGAATCATCTCTCAAATGGACATCATCAAAAAGAGAAAAGATAGAGGAGCACCTCTCTGAGGCCTGGAGAGAGGATATGATTTATGGTGTTAATGTCTCAACCTTGACAGAGGCAATTGTAAAGGCCAAGGAAAATCTGGTAAATTTTAACAATGCCGAAAGGTGCTAACTCAGGCAATCATCAAACGGTTTACACGTTTAACCTTTAACCCTGGCCCAGTCCTGGCCTATAGGCTTAATAGGCTGATTGGAGCACATACTGGCATATACATTTAGTGTGCTGATAAGAGCACATAGCGCCAAGGTAGGCGTTAGTTCACTTCCTTTGGTAATAAAAAAAATGGTTAAAAAGGGAGAAAAACAGAGCCCTGATTATGCACGGATAAGCAGTGCAACAGCTATGTCCCTCGGGCTTAGTAAAGGCCGCTTTTATAGAGGGGCAAAAAATAGATGCGCTAATCTCCTTGTTCATTACCCTAAGGGATGTGCAGCCAATTGTGCATACTGCGGTTTAGCTAAAAGAAGAACAGGTGCCTATGACCAGAAAACATTCATTATGGTCCAATGGCCCTTGTTTCCCATGGATGCTATTATTGAGGCCATCAATGATGGCCCTCAATATGTAAGACGGACATGCATTTCCATGATCACCAACGGTAGATGTCGAAGAGATACCATTGCCATGACCAAGCAACAAAAAAAGGAGACGAGGATTCCGATCTCTATTCTTACAAGCCCAACGGTCTTGAAGATAGTTGATCTTAAAGCAATGAAGGAAAGTGGGGCGGATATGATTGGCATAGCTATCGATCTGGCTACTCCAGAGCTTTTTGATCTTTACCGAGGGAAAGGGGTATCAGGACCTCATACGTGGGAGAGATACTGGCAAACCGTTGTGGATGGCATTGAGATATTTGGTATGAGAAATGTTGGAATCCATCTCATGGTGGGCATGGGTGAGACTGAACAGGAAATGGTTTCCATTATGGAAAGAGCATGGAATGTAGGGGCTGTAAAC
>JAFDDS010000180.1 GCA_019310745.1 Deltaproteobacteria bacterium
TATAAGGATACCGCAATGGGAAATCAAAAAAAAATCGAGGATATTAAAGGATGTGCCAGGGCCAAGATCTAATAAGATATATCTATAATTCAATTTTTTGATATTGTTCAATATCTTTGCCTTTTGTCCATAGGATAGATTAGCGATCCCTATCATATCTTTAGCCCCTGAAATTAGTTTAAGATTATTTATCCCTGTCTTGGTTATGACACCAGAAATAGTTGATTCTTTTTTGCTAACAAAATCAGATAGACCTAGTTTCGGAGGTTCTAATCCCAAAAAGGTATGGAGATTAGCTGTTCCCAGATCAGCATCTATGAGAAGAACATCATTGCCTCTATTAGCCAAACAGATGCCCATACTTGCAGTAATAAGGCTTTTACCAGTACCCCCTTTCCCACCACCAATTGCAAGTATATGATTATTTACTGCTTTTGGTTTATGTATTTTCACTTGTTCAATCATTGGCCATTCCAGGAAAATAAAGTGCAATTACGTTAACAGTTGATTATATGGATTGCAACCTTTTTTGGATGTGTAACAGCGTATCTAATGTACCATTTCAACTTCAATTAACCAGAGTTCTGGCCATTGTGAGACAAATAACAGTTGTAGCCCCTGATTTTTTTAGGGTTCGTGCGCATTCATTCAGAGTGTGCCCGGTTGTAAAGACATCATCAACTAATAGGATCTTTTTATCCTTGATAGCACCAGGGTTTATAATGGAAAAGGCGTTTTTAACATTTTTTTTCCTTTCTTTTTTCTTCAGTCCTGTCTGCGCTTGCGTATATCTGTTCCTAATAAGGGATAGATAATCTAATTGATTTCCAAGGTCTGAGGCCAGTATCCTGGCCAACAAAAGACTCTGGTTGAAGCCTCTTTCTCTGAGCCTGCGCCTATGGAGAGGCACAGGGACAATTACGAAATCCTTTGGATTGGGTATCCATTCTTTGGCAAAGGAGGAAAGCAGGTGTCCAAGGGAGGACTTTAGGTGGGTTTCCATGTTGTATTTGAATCTTTGTATGCATTCCATAAGTGGGCCTGAATAATGATAAGGAGATCGGAGGAGGTCATACCAAGGCTGTTTGCGAAGACAATTTTCACACAGATGATCTGGTCCTGTTGAGGTTGGAAAAGGCAGGCCGCAAACAGTACATAGTGGATGGGTAATAGGGGTAAGGCCAGCTAAACAGCGAGAACATAAATGAAATGAGGAGGGAACTCTTTCATCAGTAGACAAGAACCGGCTACAGATATGGCAGCGCGGAGGATAGATAATGTCAATTAATTGAGAAAGGAATTTCATGATTATGTTATTGTAAAAAGCATTTAAGTTATTAAAATAACATATTTTTTTGGATTATCAGGCTTTACCCGCCATAGGGGATAGTGTGCTGAAAATGCTTCAGTTATTATAGACTATTTTATCTTGATTTAAACATAAAAAAAGGCGGCCAATTTGTAATTGGTCGCCTTAAGGATAAAATCCCAGCTATTTTTTTACAATTACATCATTCCGCCCATTCCGCCCATTCCGCCCATTCCGCCACCTGGAGGCATTGCTGGCATTTCTTTTTCTGTGCTTGGCTTTTCAGCTATCATAGCCTCGGTAGTGAGCATGAGTGCAGCGACAGAAGCGGCATTTTGAAGGGCATATCGTGTAACTTTGGTTGGATCAATAATTCCAGCCTTGATGAGATCTTCATACTCACCTGTCTCAGCATTCAAACCAAAGGCACCTTTTTCTTCTTTCACCTTCTCCACCACGACTGATCCTTCTAAGCCAGCATTGTTTGCAATCTGACGTACCGGCTCTTCTAAAGATCTTTTGACTATATTCACTCCAAGCTGCTCATCTCCCTCTAATTTTACCTTTGATAAGGCTGAAATGCATCTGATAAAGGCAATACCGCCACCAGCAACGATCCCTTCTTCTACTGCTGCCCTGGTAGCATTAAGGGCGTCCTCAACCCTTGCTTTCTTTTCCTTCATCTCTGTCTCTGTTGCAGCTCCGACATTAATAACGGCAACACCACCAATCAACTTGGCCAGCCTTTCCTGCAATTTTTCTCTATCGTAGTCAGAGGTGGTATCATCTATCTGACTTCTGATTTGTTTTACCCTTCCTTCCAGATCACTTCTGTTTCCACCGCCATCGACAATAGTTGTATTGTCTTTATCGATATTGACGGTTTTTGCTGTGCCAAGGTCAGCTGTGCTTACATTCTCCAGTTTAAGACCCAGGTCTTCTGAGATCACCTTACCTCCTGTGAGGATACCGATATCCTCAAGCATGGCCTTACGCCTATCACCAAAGCCAGGCGCCTTAACGGCTGCTATTTTTAATGTCCCTCTCAGTTTGTTAACCACCAGGGTAGCAAGGGCCTCACCCTCTACATCCTCAGCAATGATTAAGAGAGGTTTTCCCATCTTGGCGATCTGCTCAAGCAGAGGAACCATGTCTTTCATGGTGCTGATCTTTTTTTCGTGTAACAGGATATAAGGATCTTCTAATGAGACATCCATCTTTTCCGCATCCGTTACAAAGTAGGGGGAAAGATACCCTCTGTCAAATTGCATTCCCTCGACAATCTCGAGGGTTGTTTCCATGCTCTTTGCCTCCTCAACAGTGATAACCCCTTCTTTCCCAACCTTTGCCATGGCCTCAGCAATGATATTTCCTATAGTTTGATCATTATTTGCCGAGATTGTTCCTACCTGAGAAATCTCTTGCTGCTCTTTGGTTATTTTGGACATCTTTTTCAATTCATCTACGACAGCAACTACTGCCTTTTCAATACCTCTTTTGAGGGCCATAGGATTAGCGCCTGCTGTGACAAGCTTTGCGCCTTCACGGTAGATTGATTGGCCTAACAAAGTGGCTGTTGTTGTTCCATCCCCTGCTACGTCTGATGTCTTAGAGGCAACCTCTTTGAGCATCTGAGCGCCCATGTTTTCAAATTTATCTTCGAGCTCTATCTCCTTAGCCACGGTAACGCCGTCCTTGGTAACAGTAGGTGATCCCCAAGACTTGTCCAAGATAACATTTCTTCCCTTTGGGCCAAGAGTTACCTTAACTGCCTCAGCCAGTATGTTTATACCTGTCAATATTGATTCCCTGGCCTTGGAATCATATTTAATTTCCTTTGCTGCCATAATGAAATCCTCCTTGAGATTTTAAAATTAAAAGTAATTATTTAACAATAGCAATAATATCTTCTTCTTTCATGATAAGGTGGTCTTC
>JAFDDS010000181.1 GCA_019310745.1 Deltaproteobacteria bacterium
GGTTGTCGGATTTGATGACATGGAGATAGCTTCTTTTCTCACTCCTAGCCTTACTACAATCAGCCAGCCAGCATATGAGATGGGCAAAACTGGTGCGGAGGTACTTCTTCACCATCTTGGAAAAAAGTCGTATAAGCCCGTTCATAAGATTCTAAAAACAAATCTCGTAATAAGAGAATCAACTACAATCGCACCCTCGAAAAAACAAAAGCGTTCTGGAATAAAAGCGGTACCTGTTTATGGAATCTTCAAGGAAAATCTTAACCAACCCAGTATGACAGGGTAGGAGTAAGCAGCATGGCCACCGTGTTATTTAACCACGCCTCAAAACATTTTGGAGACCTTGTGGCGGTCAAGGATTTTAGTCTCGAAATCAAGGACAAAGAATTCGTTGTGCTTGTTGGCCCCTCAGGTTGCGGAAAATCTACCACTTTGCGAATGCTGGCAGGCCTTGAGAAAATTACCAAAGGAACAATCGAAATAGACGGGCGTGTAGTAAACAAGGTGCATCCAAAAGACAGGGATATTGCAATGGTTTTTCAAAATTATGCCCTGTACCCCCATATGACGGTCCATAAAAATATGGCATTTGGGCTTCGGCTTAGAAGGTTTCCAAAGGCTGAAATTGACCGGCGCGTCCATGAAGCTGCGGAAACTCTGGAAATTTCAGATCTCTTGAAACGAAAGCCCAGGGAGTTATCCGGAGGCCAGCGGCAAAGGGTCGCCTTAGGGCGGGCCATTGTTCGAAAGCCTGCTGTTTTCCTGTTTGACGAGCCATTGAGCAACCTCGACGCAAAACTAAGAGTTCAGATGCGAGGAGAAATCCATAAACTCCACCATCGTCTTCAGACGACAATTATCTATGTCACTCATGACCAGGTCGAAGCCATGACCATGGGAAGCAAAATCGTGATAATGAATGATGGGCAGACTATGCAGGTTGGAAAACCGATCGAAGTATACGATTTCCCCGACAATATGTTCGTTGCAGGATTCATCGGAAGTCCCTCTATGAATTTTTTGGAGGCAAAACTCGTCAGCAAAGACGGCGCTCTATGGGTGGATGGAGGAGCGTTTTCTCTGCCTGTCCCTGATTCAAAGGACGAGAAATACTCTCCGTATAAGGGAGAGAAATGTTATATTGGTATTCGTCCCGAACATCTCTATGATAGACAGTTTGTTAAAGAATATGATCCTCGCAATATTATAAAGGCCAGAGTTGAGCTGATCGAACCGGTAGGCTCTTTTGTTATCCTTCAAATTGCACTGGGAAAAACGACCATTGTAGCTCAAGTTGACCCCCATACCCAGGCCAGTCTCGATGAGGAGATCGATCTAGTTGTAGATATGGAGAAAATGCAGCTCTTCTCCATGGATCCTCCTTCTCTTTCGTTGGGCATGTCATGAACCAGATCTTTCACAGGGCATTAATTTCGGAAGTAGTAGAAATATTTTACCAGGAAAGGAGGTGACTAAATTTTTTTCCATCGATATAACGGAAACAATATAAAGGAAGGAGGAATCACTATGACTATGAAACGGATTACTTTTTTGGCGATAACTCTTATAGTTGTCTTTTTGTTTACATCTACTGCATCGGCAAAGGTGAAGATCAAATTTTATTATCCAGTAGGTGTGGCCGGCCCCCTGGTTAAGGTAATCAACGGGATGGTTGAAAAATTTGAGAAACAGAACCCAGACATAGACGTTGAACCTGTTTATGCCGGCAATTATAATCAGACAATGCAAAAGGTTCAGACTGCAGTATTAGGAGGCAATCCACCGGATATTGCAGTCGTAGAAATCTCGGAGTTGTTTTCGCTCCTGGCAATGGATTCCCTTATCTCTTTGGATAAATATATCGAACAGGAAGGAGGAGACAAATTCCTTGCAAACTTCTACAAAGGCTTTCTTGGAAATGCCTATGGGAGAGATGGCAAGATTTACGGGTTTCCTTTCCAGCGAAGCACACCAATTCTCTACTGGAATAAAGACATGTTTCGTGCAGCAGGCGACAAATTAAAGGCTGCCGGACTGGACCCCAATCGCCCTCCGGATAATTGGGATGAGCTGGTGGAGTACGCAAAGATACTAACTATCAGGGAAGGAAATCAGACCAAGCAATACGGACTAATCATCCCCGGTGGATGGAATGACTGGATTTTTGAGGCCTTCTCCCGGCAGAACGGTTCCCAGCTTATAAAAGAGGATGGCCTGACCGTGACCTTTAACTCACCTGAAAATTTAGAGGCTCTGAAACTCTGGGTGAAGCTCATGCAGGAATTAAAAGTATGTCCGGTCCTTCGGCCCTGGAACATAACTCCTGATGACTTTATCGGGGGTGTGACGGCCATGATGTACTATTCAACAGGAGGGATGGCCAAAATCCGAAAGACAGCTAAATTTAACTGGGGAGCAGCTTTCCAGCCTAAGAAAAAACGTTATGGCACCCCGGTTGGCGGTGGGGATTTTCATATTTTCAAGGGTATCCCTAAAGAAAACCAGGATGCAGCGTGGAAATTAGCTAAATTTATGACCACCCCTGAAATGGCGGGCCACTGGAGCATCGAATCCGGGTATGTGGCTGTCAATAAAAACTCTTACGACCGCGCTGACGTGAAGTCATTTCTTAAGAAATTCCCTCAAATGACGGTGGCAAGAGATAAACTGAATTACGCGTATCCAAAAATGATGGCGGTCAACTACCAGTTGATTCGGAATGCCATGACCACCAATTTGGATGGGGCTCTTGAAGGTAAAAAGACCCCGGAGAAAGCACTGAAGGACGCGCATAAACTGATGGAAGAAGCCATCAAAGGACAGTAAGTCATTTAGACAGTTGAGGCCCCTCTCGCTTCTGAGATGGGCCTCAACTTTGGAAAGAAGCAATGAAAGAGAAGTTGGAACAATACCGGGCTTATCTCTTCCTGATACCAGGCCTTTTTTTTCTATTCCTGTTTACATATCTCCCCATCTTCTGGGCCACGTGGTTGAGCTTCAATCGATGGAATCTTCTCTGCCCTAAACCAAAATTTGCTGGAATGGAAAATTTTATCAGATTGATGCATCATGATGTTTTTTGGCTGGTTATGAAAAATTCGTTTATTTTCGTGACAGTCAGCATTTTTCCAACTATGTTTCTGGCCCTGATATTCGCGATACTTATCGACGAACGTATGAAAGGGCGAGTTTACTACATATACAGCTTCTTTTACCCAACATTGATACCAATGGCTGCGGCG
>JAFDDS010000182.1 GCA_019310745.1 Deltaproteobacteria bacterium
TATATGAACGGGGGAGTAGGTATCCGGCAGGTATTTAGCAGGGACATACTTAAGCACGACATCCATGGCACGGATTAAAAACCAGATAACATAGGCTGTTATAAAGACTGGAAGAATTACCAGAAGACCTGTAAGGAAATATTTCTTGAGACTCGTTCTAAGTCGTTTCAATGTGCCCTCACGCTATTATACTATTATCTATCAGTCTGGCCTTTCCCACCTTTACTGCCAATGCCAAAAGGGAAGGCCTATCGACATTTTCCATGTCGGTAAGTTTTGCTGGGTCACAGATGGTTACATAATCAATCTCTGTAAATGGGTGAGTGAGGATCAATTCTTTTACTGCATTTTTAATTGTGGCAGAATCTTTTTCCCCATCTTTTACCATGGCTTTGGCTAAATCTAAGCCCTTTTTCAGGCTTAATGCTGACAACCTTTCCTCTGGGCTCAGGTACTTATTCCTGCTACTCATAGCAAGACCGTCTCGTTCCCTTACTGTCGGGAGACCAATAATGTCAATGTCCATGTTTAAATCCCTTACCATCTGTTTAATAACAGCAAGCTGTTGATAGTCCTTTTCACCAAAGATGGCCAGGTGAGGTTTCGTTATATTAAAGAGCTTTGCAACCACAATGGTTACTCCGGCAAAGTGTACAGGTCTGAATTTTCCACAAAGATACTGAGTGATAGTGTTGACTGTAACAGTGCTTTGAAAACCATCAGGATACATCTCTTCTACGGTTGGCATGAACACTGCATCTACTCCGGCAGAGCGGGCCTTATTGAGGTCTCCCTCAGTGTCTTGAGGATATTTTTCAAAGTCCTCATGAGGGCCAAACTGGGTTGGATTGACAAAAATAGTCATTATCAATCTATCCCCCTTGTCTCTACCAAGTCTTAGGAGTTCTATATGGCCCTGATGGAGAAACCCCATAGTTGGCACACAGGAGATGATGTGTCCATCCCTTCTCCATTTATCAGACAATTCTTGCATCAATTCTATCTTTTTGATTATTTCCATGATTCTTTACGTGTCCATATCTCCTATTCTACCTCACTTAGCGCCTTGATCCAAGCGGAACGTAATATTTTGTTCCTTTTTCCATCTTTTCTATTTCGACAATGAGGTTATCGAGATCAGATGGTACATTAACAAAATCTATTTCTGAGGCATCAATTACTAAAAGTGGGGTCTCAGTATAATGAAAAAAAAATTCATTAAAGGCCTGATTTATTTGATCCAGATATTTTATATGTATTGATTTTTCATAATCCCTATCTCTCTTTTTGATTCTTTCTTTCAAGATATCTGTCCTTGCCTGCAAAAATATCACCAGATTCGGTTTTAATGTTCTCACCTTTAATAGGTGAAATATCTGCTCATACAAGCTGAATTCTCTGTCATCCAGGTTAAGCCTCGCAAAAATTCTGTCCTTATCGAAAAGAAAGTCTGAGATAACGACTCTTTTAAAGATATCAATTTGGTTTATCTCCTCCTGCTTTTGAAAGCGCCTTAGTATGAAGAAGAGTTGTGCCTGAAATGCAAATTTTATTGGGTCTTTATAGAAGTTGGCAAGAAAAGGATTTCCCTCAGTTTCTTCTAAGATGGTTTTGCCATGTATCTTTTCGGCCAGAAGCATAGCAAAGCTGGTCTTACCTACTCCTAATGGACCTTCAACAACGATATAGTTTTTTTGACGCACTTTTTAATCCCATGAACATTTCAAAAGCTAAATATCATTGACTATAGTATGTGTCAAGGAATTGTCTTATCTGGCATTACAACGGAGCTCAAATGTATGTATTCATCTATGGTGAGGGTCTCAGCCCTTCTTTTTGGGTCAATGAGGCATTTTGTTAAGGCCTTTGCTATTATTTCTTTGGATAGAGACACCATTCCCCTTTCAAGAGAGTTAAGGATTGTCTTCCTTCGGTAGCTAAATGCCGCCCTGACAGTCTTACGAAACATCACCTCGTTTTCTGCCTGAAGAGGGTATGGTTTTGTAAAATCCATCTCCACAACCATAGAATCAACCTTTGGTTTAGGATAAAAGGCATCCCTTTTAATCTTGATAAGAGGAGATATTGTGGCATAATATTGGCTGATAACACTCAGTGCACTATATTCTTTATTTTGTGGCCTTCCAGTCAAACGTTGTGCAAATTCGTATTGAAACATGAGGATTGCATTTTTGATATAATCCCGATTGATGATAAGCTTTTCCAAGAATGGAGATGAGATATTATAGGGCAGATTGCCTATTATCCGAATCTTTTGATTAAATGTATCATAGATCTCTTTAAAATCATATTTCAGTACATCCCCAGAAACAAAAGTTATCTTCCCCTTTTCTTTTTCTGACAACCTTTCTTTTAATATGGTTATCAATAATAGATCTTTTTCTATAGCCACCAAATGATAAATGTAGGGAAGGGTTGGGATCGTTAATGCACCTAAACCCGAGCCTATCTCTATAACCACATCGTTTTTATCAAATCCTGCATGGGTAATGATTTTTTCAATTACGGCAGGATCTTCTAAAAAGTTTTGCCCTAGTCTTTTTCTGGGCCTAATCCCTGATTTACGTAACAAGGCCTTCGATGCAATCAGGCCTTGACCAACTTTCTTGATTTGCGCCATGAAATAAAGGCCTTAAAAAAATAAAAGAAGATACCATATGAGGGTACAGCAAATAAAATTCCTAATACAATGCCTCCCAATAGAAAGGCTGCGACTACCATTCCACCACCACCCAAGATTGTCGTTATGATATTGAAAAACTCCCCATGATTAATTGCCTCAACGACTGGTGATAAGAATTTGGTGTTGTGATCAAATCCTAAGATAAGTGACCCTATTTTATAACAATAATTGTAAATAAAATATATGGTTAAAGGATTACATATCAAGGTTCCAACCGCTGCTGTTATCTTGCTTGCCTTAAAGGCTAAGGCCAATGCTATAGCACCGATTGTGTGAAAGGGAATAGTTGGTGTCATGCCCATAAATATACCAAAGGCCATGCCTAAGGCTAGCTCATGAGGATGACCTCTGAGCCTAATAAGCCTAAGATATATATATCGGAATTGACGGTTAAAATGCATTTTTGCTTATTTTTTTCCTATTGTTTCTATTCTTTGTTGTCTGCCCGCCATACGTTCGGCGGGCCTGTCTGCTCGCCACGTCCACCTCCCGTTTTTAAAAAAACGAGCAAAGGGCCTTGCCAGACAG
>JAFDDS010000183.1 GCA_019310745.1 Deltaproteobacteria bacterium
GCTAGCGAGGAAATTAAGGAAAATTCAAGACAGTAAGATGGGAAATTTTAAAGCTGATGATGAAGATCGCCACAGATATCAGATGGATATCATCGGGGCCATGGAGGAGGCTGTTCGACTGAATCCTTTTAGCGCAGGATACCATGTACAGCTGGGATGGGACTATACTTCCCTTTGGAAAGATCCAGATTACCGCCACAGATGGCTGCCAGCAGCAGATGTATCTATGGAAAGGGCGGCCTATTTTGCAGGCGAGAAAAATCCCTCTCTTCATGTGCATTTGGGAAATTATTGGACATTTCGATCAAAGACAATTAATCCTGCTAAGCCTGAATGGGAGCCCGCCTGGAGCAAGGCCTGTTGGTATTATAAGAAGGCCCAGGGTCTGGACAAAAGGAAGAGTTTGGCAGGTACTATAGTAAACTATGTATGGAAATACTATCCTGACAAGGAATTTGTCAGCATGGTTTTGCTCACTGAAAATCAGAGTCTTTTAGATGAGATGAAATAAAAGCTCGCTCGATTGATAGCTCAAAGAGCGTGGCCCATAATCATTTTTAATGATGTTATTTCATTTTTTCATTATTAGATCAATGCTGGGATCTATCTATATTGTTTAACTGCGTAAGGGAATGTAGGGCAGACTTTTGCAAGATAATGAGCAAAAATTCTAAAAAAAATCAGATAAATACCAATATCATTTTTCCCTATGGTATAGTATTAAGAAACAAGTGTAATTTTTTAGGAGGTGTTTACCATGAAAAGGTTTTTAAAGGATAAAAGACGTTTGGTATTTGCAGGCATTTTTTTAACGATTACTTTTTTAGCTGTACCGGTTATGGCTGCGAAGATAACTCCAGAAGACAAGCTCCGGAAGGCTGAAGAATTATCAATCAAGGCCTCTGAAATGGCAACTAAGGCCAAGGTGTCTTATAATGTAGGGCTTGCCAAAAAGGCTCTGGAACTGGCTAATCAGGCCACATATCTTGTCTTAGAGGTAGTTACTGAGGCAGGAAAGAAAGATGATCCTGCGCTGGCACAGGCGTCGACACATACAGCAAATAGCGTTAGAAAAGCCATTACTCAAATCATAGCTGCAGCCACATTTATTTCCAAGATTAGTGAAGACCCGAAAACCATCGCCGATGTCAAAGAGATTTTGGAAAAGGCCAATAAGGCCAAAGAACTGAATAATAAGGCCATCCAGATAGTCCGCTCATCAGTGATTGAGCCTGGTGAAAAGATAGCATCTGAAAAGGAAGCACCGAAAGCAGAACCACCAGATACAGAAACTACTGAACAGGATGTATACCGAGAGCGAGATGCTAGCCCCTCTCAATGATTTATATAATAATCTCAAAACACCCGCCCACTAAAAGGAGTTGATCTATGAAAAGAGGAATTTTCATTGTTGGTTTTGTGGTGAGCATTTTGATGCTTCTATTTTCACAGGTAATGGCTCAGGGAGGTAGAATCCGTTTTAGTAACCTGAAGATAATTCCTGACATTACACTGCAGGAAGTCTATGATGATAATATATACCTGGGTAATGGAGCCAATAATACTACCGAGCTCGAGGAGTCTGATTTGATTACCCATATCATGCCCGCCTTAGGGCTCGATTATAACCTTCACGAAAGGGGAAATGTATCCTTTAACTACACTGGCGACCTTGCCTATTACCGTGATAATGGCAATAATGACTGGCAGACCCATAAAGGTGAATTAAATTTCAACTATCACGCACCCAGGGGAATTATCCTGGATATACATACTATTCATATCGATGCAGAAGACCCCTATGGTAATCTCGAGCTATATAGAATTGGTTTAAAGACCAAACGACGAGGCAATAGTCTAAACGCGAAGATAACCTATGGCTTTGGTGATAGATTTCAGATCCTGGGATACTATAATCGTTATAAACAGGATTATGATCTCCTAAGGGACTATACTCAGGATTGGGATGTCAACGAATTCGGTGTGGGATTCCAGATGAGGTTACTCCCCAAGACATGGGGGTTTTTCCGATATTATTTTGGTGAGCGGGATTATTTTACCCATCCTGCCGCAACGGGCGTAAACGAGTCCAATGATTCCGATTTTGGCTGGAAGCGCATAAACTTCGGTCTCACGTGGGAAACGGGAGCCAAGCTGGGTGGTGAGCTGAACTTTGGCTATCAATTGATGGATTATGAGAATGCCGCTGACGTGGAAGGCGATAGATTTGATGCTAAGGCCACCTGGATTGCAGCAACATCAATTACTTATACAGCAACACCCACCATAGAGCTTGCCTTAGGTCTTACAAGGGCACTGAGGGAGACTGGCTCCAGTGATAATGAATATTTTGAGGACACTGGTATAGGAATAAACATGCAGAAAGTGATCCTGCCAAAATTCACCCTGACTGTGGGTGGCGTTTATAGCGTAAATGATTATAACATACCCTCAACCAGACCCCGGGAAGATGATAGTTACAGGCTCAATGCAGGTCTTGACTATCAGATTCGAGAGAGGCTGACCGCAGGTGTAGGTTATAGATATGAGAAAAAAGATTCAAACTATAGTGAAAATGACTATACTAATACCCAGTTTATAATTTCATTCAATGCCATGTATTAACAAGAGGAGAAGATGGATTTTCCTTTCAGAGAAAAATCGTGTAGTCCTGGCGTGCAAAATCTTCATTCGAAAGGGAAGGGGTCTTTTTGACCCCTTTTTTGATGCATATTACCTTACAGTTGTATTCATATCATTGTGAGGAGCAACAAGTGATTTATCCTTGCATTTAGACTATAGAGATATTAGGACTTACTAAGTGATACACTGTCTTTTTTCTTTAAGATGGATGATTTGTGCAGAACACAACTGATGAAAAAGAACTTTATATGATAAAAAACCTCCCTCGTTTATGTCTTATTATGACCATCGCAATAGTCCTCTTTATTTCTGCCTGCAGCGTTGGAGGAGAAGTTGTAAAGGTAACCACAGTTCAAGAAGGATCCTATGCCGGGCTTAAAAAGGAGGATATAGCACATCTCGATGAAATCAAGAGAGCTCGAGTCGATAAGGACATCGATAATAACCTAAAAACTGTAATAGCGGAGACCGAGTATTTCTCTGTTGCTCAATACCTCTTGGAGTATCCTGAGGCGAGAGGTCCTGTAGGAGGTGACTATAAAGTGGGTGGGTATGATGTTCTTAGTATTGTTGTATATGAAGAAAAAG
>JAFDDS010000184.1 GCA_019310745.1 Deltaproteobacteria bacterium
CACCGAGAGCATTTTGTCTTTGTTTGCTCCAATGTGCGGCCCAATAGTAAATTGCGCGATAGTCAGTTTCATGATTCCTCCGTTGTTGATTGCCATGATAACTTTCGTTATAACAATGTATATATGGTTTCCACATAAAACGCCGGACCTCTCTGAGTGTCCACATAACACCCCTTTACCCAAAGTCTATACTCATATGATATCATATTCATATCCAAGCTCAATTATGATAGCTAACGTCGTGCGTGTAATCGGCCATGCGTAGCCTGGTCCGTATTGACATGCTTGTTATACGATGTCTTGCGAGAGTTCTCTGCATCTTTCTCGATATTGATCGTGAAGCTGCTCAAAGAAGCCTTTAACTGCATCATGAGCAAACTCACAGAACTCACTATCAATCGCCAAGAATGAACCCTCAACTGAGATCCCCGGTGCATTCTTCTGAAGCTTTTCAATCCTCTTCGGCTCCTCGATGCGCCCACCACTGTGCACGATCACGTTTCGTATCAAATAGATGCCGCCCAACTTTTCCCAACTGGACTCATGGGGCGAGGAGAATCCCGCCAAATTGATGAGAAGGCGACGTGAGCTCTGGATCCAACCACCTTTTAAATGCTTAAGGGACAGTGGCAGCTTGCAAATGGTCCGTACGCTCTCACAAACATACCTGACGTGGTTCTCTGCCGCAGAAATGAGCGACACTATGAACGATTGTCGCAACTGAACCCCGAGAACACCCTGCCACCACCATGGGTGCTCCTCAGACCAGTCTACAGCACGATCCTTGTATCGCCGGACAATTTCCTCCGTTTCGGTGTGTTCTCCATCATCAATGAACTTTTCGATCGTGCGCAAAAAATAGGACAGGTCGCGCAGATTCGATTCGCAGAGGTCGCGCATCATCGAGCCCTCCTCGCAAATCCAATAGTTTCGACCCTCATCACCATAGTCTGGAATGGATTGATTCATTATCTTCTCACTTTTATCATTCGTATAACTATGTTTATATGGTTTCCGTATAAGACGCCGGACCTCTCTGAGTGTCAGTATAACTCCCCTTTACCCAAAGTCCATACTCATACGATATCACATTCGTTCCCTAACGCGAAGGTCACCAGGAGGTAGGCGCCGTTTCCTACCGATCCGGTGCACTGCTTCGTTATGTGATTAGTACCCTTTTGGCACAATGAGGACTTCGACCCGTATATCCTCTTCCACTCTTGTCAAATCCGTTTCGATGCCAGCTGGATTGGCAATTCTACCATCGGGATCGTAAACGAAACAGAATATTTTCTTGCAGCCCGAGTGACGCTGGTATTTTGCGATGTCGATGATAAGTTGCTCTCCAAGCTCCCTGGGTCCAAGGCCCTTTCTAGTCTTTTTGATTTCTACCAGCGTTTCTATCTCTGGAAGAAAGAAGTCAGTTCGAGAAGAGCTTCCAGCGTAAGAGGGAATCCATTCTTCTTTTCGAATGTCATTGTAATGTAGCGTCAACAGTGTATGAAACAAATCCTGAACATCATATTCATCGTTGATTTCGAGGGTTCCTCTGGTATTATGCCTGTCTCTGATATGTCTCACCACCAAATGAAATCTTTCGGCGATAGTCCTTAACTCTAAGTCCGTTTTTTGTTCTTTCCGAATTTCAAGCTTTTTCGGTTTTCCCACAATATCGGGATTTCTTTTTATCCTTGTTATTACTGAATCTATTACTGTTTTCACCCTCTGCACTCCGACAAAAGACGGGCTCCCGAGCCAATTTGAGATGCTCTCGTTGTAGTCGCTTCTAATCTGCGAATAGTAATTATGCCCATCCACAATCTCATCTTTAATCAAATCGCCCATCTCAAAAGCAATCTGCCTAAATCGGCTATCGTCACCATCAGCGATATCGATACTTTCTCTCGATCTCTTGAACCGACTCAAAATCTGCCCAAGCTCGTTTGAGTAACCATTCAATTCAGTAAGTAGAATGTCCTTTTTCATTTTCTCACATAACGCATTGAATCAGGGGCCTATGTACGAGGTCCCTCTGGATTCAAATGTTAGTTTTCAATGTATTTCTGGTGTACTTCAGCAAGACCAATTTGTTTTGCTTCAATACACAGCTCATGTATTCTATTGTTTATTTTATGCTCTAACTCTTTTGTAAATTTTGCAGAAAACTGATCAACATCTAGAGTACTCGTATTATCAAGGTGATATTGAATCTGAAAAATAGCAAGAGACGTGTTATAAAATACCGCTTCTAAGATGCTGCTAAATTCCTTTATTTCAAAATCAGCAGAATTTTCTTTTTGCGCTAGTTCTCTTAATTTTATGGAGTCTTTATGGCTTGAACGAATAAGATTATATATTGAGTTATAGGAAATACGTTCAGATCGACTTAAGTGAGGCAATATCTGTGGAATATGGTTATCGTAAATATATGTCGGAACTTCAACAGGACCAAACTCCCCGACTTCTTTAAGAACAGCGAGTTGGATCAAATGCTCAAGTGTGATTTGATTTCTCAGCAACCATGAATGGCAATCTTCAATCTCTAAAAAGAGTGACTTCTTCAGATTTCGTACTGAATACCTCTTTTTAAACCAACCACTGGTTTCGCCTAAGGCCCAACCTATAGCAACAGCACCCAACGTTATAACGTAGCTTAAAACACTTGAATTACTGCCTTCACTCATGTGTTATCCTGTAAACTAACTATGTATATATGGTTTCCGCATAAAATCCCGAATTTTTTCCACTTTCCGCGTATCACGCGTTTTTGCACGAAAAGCATCTTAATCCTTAAGCCACAAATCCCAAAGTTGCTCGCTCGATCGCATAATCTAAAGAATATTTACACTATTGATAAATCATTGTCAAGAACAACAATTCTAATTTTCCCCCACTTTTACCTAACATCCACATTAACCATCGTACTGATCTTTTTAAATAAGACCCGTTTTTAGCCGGCTTCATTAATGGATTCCCATTCTATTGGGAACCCGGCGGATAAGGCCTGGCCTTTCGCAGAAGCTTGCTTCGTGGAAAGGTAGGGCCAAAGACGCCAAAGCCGGCTGAAAAAACTCCCCATAATCGGTGCTAATCCGTGAAATCTGTGGCTAAAATCAGTCAAAAACGCTCACTCTTAAAAACAAAAATAAAATATTTCAAAAAATTTTATCTCCTTTTCCCATATCGACTTACAAGATTTCAGCCCCAAAAAATGAACAAATTTTCGACTC
>JAFDDS010000185.1 GCA_019310745.1 Deltaproteobacteria bacterium
TGTTCCTGGAAATGTCTTATAAGTCTTTTCATACCTCTTGATGCATCTTTCCCAATTATGTCTGTATTTCTTTTTAGCTTTCGATTGATAAAGTTTTTTTGTGCACGCCTCTGCATTGTGTAAAAGAATTTTGGCAGAATTGGGCTTTGCAATAGCAACTCGATGAAAGGCATTGAAAAAGAGGGCAAAAAACAAGGGTAAAACAAAAAATATCAGTATATGTTTTTTAAGTAATAATCTGCGTATCATATACGAACCTTTTTCCCTCTATGGTAGAAGTGTATTAAAATAAAAGAAGGGAAATGCAGAAATTTAAGAAGACACATTACCATTAGACACGTTAGGAGAAGATGATATTATGATGTCTATAGAATCCCATTTCAAGCACTGTGGGCACTTCCACACGAGTTCATCTGGTCTATATCCACAATTGCTACATTGAAACTTTAAATAGGGATAATGTAATATTGCAAGGAGATCTTTGTATGCCTCTAAGGCCTCTTCATTCCTGCCTTCCTTTAAAAGTATCTCCCCTAACAATTTTCTCGCATTTAAAAATGACGGGACCGATTTAATAGCCTGATTCAATTCATCCAAAGCAGATTCTGTCTCCCCATTATTATAGAGATACGTGGCTAAGGCTAATCGTATAAAGCTATCGGAATTTCTTCGGGCAGACTCTCGTAAAAAATCCTCTACGCCCTTTAGATTCTTCATCGTTGAATAGGTCTTTTCTAACCTTTGATAGACCAGAAAAGTAAACTGAGGTGCCACATCAACTACCCTCTTCCAGGTAGATAAGGCTTTTTTATGCTCCTGCTGACCAAAATAGAGATCACCCAAATGAAGATAGATGTCAACGCATTTATCAAAGATAGAGAGAGCCTTTTTGTAAGATTTCTCAGCACTTACTATATCACCGGTCTTTTCCTGTATCTTCCCTAACTCTGTTTTTTGATGGGCAAGGATATGCCGGTGATCACCCTTTATGAGTTTCGAGATAGACTGTCTCGTTTTAAAGGCCTTTTCCCAATCGTATATATCTTCGTAAATTCGTTCGGTCTGCTCAAGGGCTTCTATATTGTTTGGGTCATCCTTAAGAACTTCCTGGAAAGCCGATATCGCACGATTTAAAAGTCCACCCTTCCTGTAATCTAGCCCCAGATCAAAGATAGCTCTCAACCTCACCTCTTTGTCCAGATTAGGTCTTAAGATTATTCCCTGTCGTATCCTTATAGCCCTCCCTATATCTCCCTTAGATCTATAAAGATGGCCCAAAGCGACATAGGTCTCAATAGTGTCTGAGTTAATCTTAACCGACTTCGTGAACTGTTCGATAGCCTGATCTGGCTTATTGGAAAGTATGTGCTGAATGCCTTGAAAGAAAGCCTTATCTCCCCTATCCAGTTTTTTTCTAAGCTTTTCAGCACGTCTTGATCTAATAAACCTATCTATAAGGAGCCCACATACAAAGGCAATGATTAACCAGACGCCAAATTGAATACCAAGATTGCTAAAAAATAAATTTTTAATTTCTTCCCACATGCTAAATACAACCCAATCCCTCACCAATGATCAAATCCTAATCCTGATTTTCTTCTGACAGCTCCATATCTTCTATCTTACTTTCAACAATAGGAAGGTTTCTCAAAGAATTCAGTTCCTTGTCTTTTTCTCTTTTCTCCTTGGAAATTATTCTTATTTCCTTCTTCAATTTAAAGCGCTCAAATATCCCGTATAAACTAGCCATGAGGATGCCGAGCAGAAAGACAATTATAATAACAAAATAAAATGCCATTGGTTCAGTGCTCCAGTCCCAAAAATAAAGATCAATTTTAAGTATCAATTTCTGTGATAACTGCGTAAGATTTTCAACAATAAGTACCACGGCCAGTAACATCAATACTATACTTATAATAGCCTTTATATGTTTCATGAAATCCTCCTATAATTTTAAAAAATGTTTTTTCATGTCTTAAACTATTCAAAAAAAGGTAGTAATTTTCGATATGTCTCTTGAATATGCTCTGGAATTACCCTTACTTCTCCACATACAGTCATGTAATTAGTATCTCCTCCCCATCGAGGAACAATATGAAAATGGATATGATCTTCAACACCTGCCCCTGCTGCCTTTCCCAGATTTAAGCCTATATTAAAACCCTCTGGCCTCAACACCTCTTTTAGAACGCCAACGGACTTTTCAACTTGTATGATGAGGTCAAGTTTTTCCTCCGATGATAGTGCATTCAAAGTGGAAATGTGTCGCAAAGGGGCTATTAAAAGATGTCCATTTATATATGGAAACTTGTTCATCAGGATAATGCTTAAGTTACCAATACATAAAATTAACCTTTGTTCATCTTGACTTCTGTCTTCGCCTGGACAAAATATGCACACCCCTTTATTATCGGAGCTCACATATTCCATTCTCCAGGGCGCCCAAAGAGTTTCCATCATGTAACCTCAAACATAATTGCGCTAAATCTCGTGGATTCAGAGTTACTAGTTCTTCAGGACATATGTATCTTTTTTTGCTTATGCCCTTTTAAATATAGTTTAAGCTTAGTTGTTGTTTCAAAATGGTTTATAGAGACGGATCATATGACTCTAAGGCCAAGTTGCTATAAACCATTTTGAAACAACATGGCAAGGCGCCCTATTCGAAGGGCATAACAAAAAAAGATACCTATGTCCTTTCTTAAATTTTAAGCAGGCACCCTCAAACTGTAATTATAGTAGAAGTTATTTTATCATTTACATCCAAAATCCCGATCGAATGGGATCCAGTCATGCTGAAACCTGTGGCAGTTCCTGGATTAAAAAAAATAACCCCATTATCAATATGGTTAGCCGATTTGTGAGAATGGCCATAAATAATGGCATGGATATCATTAAACTCTGGTCTTACCCTCTTTTCTATTCCAAAAGGGGAGCCCCATCCATGTATCAATCCCAAACGGAAACCATGTACCTCTAATATCTTTTTTTTAGGAAATTTCTTTTTAATATCAAAATTGTCCATATTTCCATGAACTATATGGAGTGGCTTCTGGCTTAAAAAATCGACTATTTCTTCAGAAATAAGATCTCCAGTATGGATAATTATATCCACATCAGAGAAATAGTTCATATATATATCAATAAGGCGAGAATTCACCTCTTTTAGGTGGGTATCTGAAATAACTCCAATCTTCATTGTAATAGAATTGGTAAATAAACCTGGTTTAACAGTACTTTTTATAGAATCCCCGGGCATAGTGCTCAGAAGAACCGTTTTAAAGCGCACGTTACGTCGCACCAGGGCAGGCTTGAATCACGATTTTATCGGGAAACCATTGAACTTTGAACCTGAGTAGTCACAATAATGTTAGTCTTGTTTGCCTAGAAATTTGAAAAAGTATAACAGAATATACAAAAAAAAGACAAGTCTAAACCTATCCTGAAATTACGCAGGTAACGTCAAGAGTTTTGTGTCACCGCAAGAAAAGGGGTAGCAACACCCTGCCTGAGGTTCTCA
>JAFDDS010000186.1 GCA_019310745.1 Deltaproteobacteria bacterium
TGATAGCTATAAATGCAGCCAGAAGGAATGGGACAAGAATAACTTTCGCTGCACTCATGCCTGCTATCACGACAACAAAGGCCGCAATGGTTACCAGGATTTTCGATGCTTCTGTGTTATGGTTAATTGCATTCATCACGAATAGGCTCCTGCACAATCATTGATGGTATAGTTAAATGTTTTATCGTGCTCGGTAAGAAATTTATCCCCTTTTGACATAGAATTTGGGATGTAACTCTGTTTTTCTTAATAATATTCTTTCAATGAGTCAACTGTAGATTTATTTCAAACCTCTTGCACTACATGCAAGAAGTCAGTCACGCTAAAGCCCTTTTCATTTTGTCTATAGTAGTCTATTTCTACATCTGCATATCGAGCATATAATCGTTTACGGGCAGACAAGAGTTGTGGGTAGCAACGTGCGAGTGCCTTCTGGTTGGTTTCACCTGGTTTTTTACTAAATGAATTCCTCCACAGCATAGGGTGCGGCTTTGATATGTATGCATTTAGCAATTGCTCCTGAACCTCAGGTGGTGTCAGGAGGTAAATGACCGTTGTATGCCGGCAAAGCTTTTGTAAGATTTCATCTCCTGTGTAAATAACACTCCCTGTCGTATCAACAACTATGTTTTCCCCACGTGTATTGTTATGACTCTCAAGATATTCAAGGATTTCATTAAGTACCTCGATTTCATAGGTGAGGTATGTGGATTCATGTTTTTTATAGTGACGCTCATAAGGGAATCCCATCCATGTACCCATTTCTATGGTAGTTCCATCTGGCCCTGTAAGATCAGGGGCAAGCTTTGCTGCAATGAGATCATCACAGCAGAAACGCCTGAAACCATGTTGAGCGAGCTTTTCAGACCAGTAAGATTTCCCTGATCCCGCCATACCAATTAATGAAATACGCATAACTTACAATGATTTGCCTTTAAATTGTGATTTTCTCAATGGACGTTTTACTATTGTGTGACCAGAATTATTTCAGAAACATATAAAGAATCATGATGTTGTCTTTCAATTTTTTATCCAGCTTAGCAAACAATAAAACCCATATCACCATAAAACCTAAGGCTTGACCCTGCACTTTTTTCTTAATGATATTCCTTTTTTGCGTCAAGAGTAGATCTGACACCTTTCTTTTATATTCACCCATAGCAACCAAGGGGCTTTGATTATTCACTGAACCCCAATCCTCTGAAGAGCTCAAGATGGGCTCGTGTGACGAGCCAATCTTTGTTTTTTTTCAACAATTCGAGTGTAAGTCGGTACAGATCCATATTCTCTCCCGCCTCCTCAAGCCAGCCCTGGGGATCTTTGTAAAGTTGTGTGAGTTGAGGGAAGGATACATCCTTTTTCACAATCATGAAATAGATTGTGGCAGAAGCAGTAGGGTCATTTGACTCAAGCTCGACACTCGGTTTAGGATACATGACTTTAAATTCTTGATAGTGTCTGAAAGCCATCCACAGTATTCTCCTGACACCGTTGTGATCGTGCTGACCGGGCATGGCAAGAAAATCTTCAGAAGTCAGCTTCATAAGACCCCTGATATCGTGATTCTCAGCACAGAGAGCACCTTGTTTGATGAGTTGCCGGATCACATCTGTATCGTCTTTATGTGTGCATGACGTCAGAAAGAAACACAAGGCCAGAAACAATAATCCCCGACTTACTAACAAATTGTACCAATTACGATTTCTTTTCATGGGTGCGCTTCTCAACAAGTAATACTTTATCGAAACATACAGAAGGGTGATAACACTCCAAAGGCGATTTCAAGTGTAAGATTCCTATAATGGAATACTACCCCTATTTGCTCATCCCTTCCTTCCTGAACTTCGTACACCATCTTCCTTAGGGCACTTTCGAAATGATCGGAGAAGAATTTTTTCAGAGTCAGGCTGTTTCTTCATCTACTTCAATACTGAAGCTGGGTATCAGCCGAGGCTACTGGGCGTCGACTGCATTTGCATTATTAGGTAATGGGTGCAATATCTTTTTCTTTTGGTATGTACTCTTTAATGAAATGGTTGGAGTGGTAGACGCTTATTGCTTTTTCAATTACTAAAAGAATACCAAATATGAGCAACTCAACCCCACTCCCTTCGACGCCTTTTGTGACATCAATGATGGATACAATCACGAGAACGAGAAGTATTGTTTCTACGATCGCGTCACTTATTCCAAGAAATGGATGTCTTGTATAAAAATACCCTCCACCAGGATAAATGAGTGAAATTTTTTTACCTTTATCTTTTTCCTTGAATTCAAGAAAGCAGTATGGGCATACATATTTCTCCTCTTCGAGTTCTTTTGTGCAACGTGGACAAAGGTGGACTCTTTTTTGTATTTCGTGAGGGTGTCCTTCAAACGATAGAGTTGGTAGTAAGGTCTTAATCTTTTTTCTTTCGTTGCGTGCTATATAAATAAATTTTTCCTTCTCTCCATTTTTATACACTGCAACAAGCTTGCTTCCTTTAAGCTGAATAGAATCGCAGTCAGGGTATAGTATGTGCGCTATGGAATGTCTGTATGAGTAATTTCTTTTTGTTGGGACATGGAAGATACGCTTGTTCGTGAATATAAACAATGAACGCTTTAGATAGACAAAAATCCAACCGGTCAAGAATTGTTCTAGAATGGAAGCAGGGGAACAGCCAGTCGTAATCAGAAGTATTCTCTCATCTTCCTTAAGAAAATTTTTTAGAAACGCTACGTTTTTTAATAGCCTTGTCTGCCGTTTCTCTATTCTTTTTTTATAGGTGCCTTTATGATTCGAAAATAGAATTTCACGGTCCAATGGAAGGTCCAAAGAATCCTCTTTCTGAAGAATTGCTGCGTGGTTTTCTGAATCTGATTTCATAGATATTACCTCCATAGTTAAGATGAACCCTTTAAATACTACAGTTCACCTATACCCAATTATGGTGTGACCGGAAGTGACACCTGTGACCCCATGTGTGGTTAAGGTATTCCTTTCACTGTATAAGCCACCACCCTGTTAGCAAAAAATGTGGGAATGAGCAAAAGCTTTCTCGTTTGTATATATTCAAGATCAGCGGAATTGATTTTCAAGGCTGTTGTGTCAATAAGCACGATTCTTTGACCGGAAGCAGTTACCAGCGATGTTTTGCCACTCCAGTCTGATATGATATAATTTCCTTTCCCATCTGATCTCAGTCCATCTATGCCTGAACCCACCCTTGCT
>JAFDDS010000187.1 GCA_019310745.1 Deltaproteobacteria bacterium
TAATCTGAATGTTATTTAGAAACCGCATAATTATGAAAGTATCCAGTATTTACATTCAACACTACGTGCCATAGTTGATGATCGTGCAAAATTGAACAATTTTCAAGGTTTCTTTTGGTAAATAAAAGTTTTTCGGGTTTTGTAAAGTTGTCAATCATGGCAGAATTGTGCAATTTTGGCTCGATGTTCAAAACCACTATATATTGAAATCATATATCTGGAGACCCTTTTGTCTCACCTTAACACCTCATGACATATAACTGGCTCAGTCTTGTTTTTAACGGATATTTCACCTTTTTTCTGTATCCGAAAGGAACCTTTGGCTTGATCATGTGTCTGTTCGCCGATGATTATTTCGCCACCCTTTGCTATCTGCTCTAATCTTGCGGCAACGTTTACGGTATCGCCGATAACCGTATAATCCATTCTGTTCTCAGAGCCCACATTTCCAACAATGGCGCTTCCTGTGTTGATCCCAATCCCTATCTCAAATGTCTGTTTATCTTGTTCGGCTCTTGCTTTCATCAATTCTTCTGTAGCATCCTGCATTTCTATTGCTACTTTAATGGTATCGTAGGGGGCACTGTTATTAGAAGGAATAAGTCCGAATACTGCCATAAGCTCATCCCCGACAAATTTGTCCAATATGCCGTTGTTTCTAAAAATGATATCTACCATTATGCCAAAAAATTGATTAAGCATAGATACCACCTCTTCAGCCTCCATCCTTTCGGTGATGGTGGTAAAAGACCTGATGTCGGCAAAAAGAATGGTTACCTCCCTTCTTTCATTCTCAATGAATACCCCATTCTTTGAACTAATCAACTTTTCTACCAGGTGTTCTCCCACATATCGGCTCAACCTGTTCCTTAACCCTTCTTCTTCTTTCGTCCTTATATAGGATTGAGAAATATCTCTGGCATAGATCATAAGCTGCACAGATTGGTCCTTAACATCCCTGTTAGCCTCATTTAATTTTGTGAGCACGGAGTCAAAATGGTTAGCTATGTCGTTCAACTCCTGATCAGCACTGATATGGACAGGCTCGCTTCTTTCACCGGTTTCAACCATGCCTGTCTCTCTGGACAGATTAACAAGTTGGTCGGCAGACCTTCTCATAAGAGAAAAGCCTGTCAGGATAGAAAAGAGTGCCAATGCGGAGAAGAGGATGATCCTATCTGTCAAATCCATGTTTTCATACACAAACAGATAGGCTACCAGGAGAAATGGGATGATCCCCAGTAAGACTAAAATAAGACGCGTCTTTCCAAAGAAACTCTTGGAATTTTGATATTTTGATTTTATCATAAATAGGTTAAAGATTATCCGAGGTTTTTCTGCTGTTCTCCTCTTTTTTTATATCAACCCTTTCAAAATGCAATGGGGTGTCAAAAGTAACTGCTATGCTCATTTCTTGACTTTTCTCACCAATGCCTGAATTACTTGATGGGTCTATCCGTACAATCGTTGCTTTTCCTCTCATGTCGGCCTTCACGTCATTGGGTCCGGGCAAATAAATGGTCATTTCTAGTGATTGGCCTGGAAAATATTTACGGGCTTGTTGGGTTATAAATTTAGCGCCATCACCGGAGATATCCTTTAATACGGTCCTTTCATTGAATTTTTTCCCCTCACTGTCTTCAGAAGACACTTCCAGCACAAATTCTATTGGAAAACGATTAAATTCTCTTTTATCCGATTTATTATTCAAACTGTTTCCTCAAAGCTTTATTGTTTTGCTGTGATCTTATTTCTCCCTCAAGCCGATCTCTCTCACTCCTTGCAAAATCAGACAAATACACATCCTATGTTGAAACCACTTCTTCTTTGATTTTTACGATTTCATCTATATTTTCCAAAAAAACATCTACCACATCAGGATCAAAATGCTCTCCGCGATCCTTCTTGATGATATCGAGCGCAACTTCTACAGGAAAAGGATCTTTGTATGGGCGTTTGGACGTAAGGGCGTCAAAGACATCTGTCAGGCCAACAATCCTGGCTGCCAGAGGAATATTATCACCAGCAAGGCCCTGTGGATATCCCTTGCCGTTCCATTTTTCATGATGGGAAATGGCTATCTGCTCTGCAAGCTTGAGGACCTCGGCCTTTGAATATGCCAGGATGTTTGCCCCTATTATGCTATGGGTTTTCATGGTTTCGAATTCTTCGTCTGTCAATTTGCCTGGCTTCATCAAAATGCTATCCGGAATACCGATTTTCCCCACATCATGCATGGGTGCAGCATAGAGTATATTTTGAACCTCCTTGGCAGGCAGGCCAAGTTTTTCAGCAATCAAGGCGCTGTAGCGACTCATGCGGACAATATGATCGCCAGTGTCTTCATCCTTATATTCAGCTGCAAGCACAAGCCGGTGAATGGTGTCAAGGTAGGCTTTTTCTAGTTCTTCGTGGGCGGCTTTTAGGTCTAAATAATTCTTGCTGATGTCTTCGGAGTGTTTGAAGAGCTGCTGGTAGGTAGCTTCAAGTTCTTTTCTTTTCTCTTTTTCGGATTTGTAAATTTCAGTGAGATCCTCTGCATATTTTTTTAATTGATCTGAATTAGAAGAATCTTTCGGAAAGTTATTTATGTCCATGAAAATTTTCCTCCCATTTTTATGGGTGATCTTTTCATGATCGCCCTGAATTACATAAAATTTAACTATCCCAGAACCTCTTCCACCTTCCTTATCAATTCCAAAGGGCTGAAGGGTTTTGTGAAATAGTCATCTGCTCCTGCTTTAAACCCCTCTTCCTTGTCAGCCTGCTGGCCTTTGGCAGTCAGCATGATTATTATGCTGTCTTTGGTTTCTGGGTCATTCTTTAGAGCACGGGTTGCTTCCAGCCCATCCATTCCTCCGGGCATCATGATGTCCATGATGATCAGGTCAGGTTTTTCCACCTTGCCAATCTCAACGGCCTCTTCCCCGCTTTTTGCCTGGAGAACCTGGTAATCCCCTACCCTGAGGGTCATCTCCACCAGCCTTCTAACCTCTGTCTGGTCATCTACTATGAGAATCTTTTTCATCCTTACGATTCCTCCTTTTCATTTTTATCTCTACGATATTGCGATGTAATCACAATCCGAAATTCACAATCTGCATTCTTTTCATTCCGCAATCCAAAATCCTTAGGTTGATATCGTAAACTTGACAGTAGTACCTTTCCCTAACTCGCTCTCCACCCACACCTCTCCTCCATGGGCCTCCAC
>JAFDDS010000188.1 GCA_019310745.1 Deltaproteobacteria bacterium
CATTTTTTTCGAGTTTTTTCAAAAAAGGAGAGTGGCGCAAGGCAATGAAATGCGTTAAAATCTACGTTATGTCTGCTCCCTTCTAACTCCCCTCTTGACGAATAAAGATCTCTATTTAAGTTCCGGTGTTCAAGGTTAAATTGATGAAAAGAAGCGTTCGATTCGACGACGAATGCGGAGTTCATCCGGTTCTTGCGATATGTTAAGCAGTCGAAAGCCCAGAGTCGAACCTATGCTATCCTGGATGCAGCCAACCGTGAACTGTGAACCCCGCCTGCCGTCTTGCAGGCAGGCTTGAACCTGACAACTTAAGTAATTGCATTAAACAGGCTGCTACACCCAGCCACGAAGCTTACATGCCTCAGCAACCCTTGCTACAGACACCAAATAGGCAGCCTGACGCATATTTACCTTTTGGTTTTGGCTCATTTCATACACACTTTTAAAGGCGCGGGTCATTTTTTCTTTTAGTCTCCAGTGGATTTCTTCTATTTCCCAGTACATGTTGTAGGTATTTTGGACTTGTTCCAGGTAAGAGACAGTAACGCCTCCTGCATTGGCGAGAAAATCGGGCAATACGACTATCCCTTTATCAAACAGGATATCATCGGCTTCTGGCGTTGTGGGTCCATTTGCCAATTCGCAGAGGATTTTACACTGTAGCTTTTTAGCATTTTTCCCTGTAATTACATTTTCCAATGCAGAAGGAAAAAGAACTGTAACCTCGAGTTCAAGTAGCTGCTCATTGCTTATCTCGTCAGCCTCTGGAAACCCTTTGACTCTGCCATTCTTAAGCTTATATTCAATAAGTGCTTCTACATCTATGCCCTTGGCATTATAAATACCCCCTTTAGAATCTGAGGCAGCAATCAGCTTAAGTCCGAGAATTTTTTCCCCGAGTCGAGCTGCATACTGACCAGCGTTGCCAAAACCCTGAATAGCCATAGCCTGACCCTTTAGGTCTATGCCGTACGCTGTGGCTGCTTCCTGGGTCACATAGATGCCACCCCTCGCCGTGGCATCACTGCGTCCCTGGGACCCACCCAAGGGTATAGGTTTTCCTGTGATCACACCCGGATGCTTTTCGCCCATGATCGTTTCATATTCATCCATCATCCATGCCATAATTTGCGGGGTGGTGTAAACATCAGGGGCAGGAACATCCTTTGTGACGCCAAGCGACCTCGCTATGGCTCGAATGTAACCACGAGCTAATCGCTCCTTTTCGGTCTCAGACAGCACCTTAGGATTACAAATAATTCCTCCTTTACCCCCACCTAAAGGAATGTCGACCACAGAGGTTTTCCAGGTCATCCATGCTGCGAGCGCACGTACTGTGTCTACGGTTTCATCCGGATGCCAGCGGATGCCACCCTTAGCAGGGCCACGGGCTGTGTTGTACTGAATACGAAAGGCATGGAAGATCTTAGTTGCACCGTAATCCATTTTAACAGGAATTGTGACCTTCAATTCTTGCATAGGCCAACGGAGAAGCTCATGAGTGGGCTTATCAAGACCAAGCTTTTCGGCAGCATCGTCTAATTGCTTCTGAGCAATACGAAAAGGGTTTAGTTCATTTTTCATCGTTAATCCTTTCTATTTTAACTTATTAGATTCCCTATGCTGATGGTGATTAACAACAAAGAATAACTCAGCTTTGTTACATTACGTTGGAATCTGGGAAAGCAGGCTTAAACCTACTCATGAAGTTT
The DNA here is from genome assembly GCA_019310745.1 of Deltaproteobacteria bacterium. Next base: position 1,713 of record JAFDDS010000188.1, read on the forward strand.
CGTTGCTTTAAGCGCATAGCTATTTTTATTAAATTTTTGAGCAAAAAAAATCCACCCATCTCAACCTTGAGATGCCGTGGACTCCTTTGTCTTTTGTAATACGCCGTTGTATTACGTATATTTAAAATTTATTTAACTAAATAATGAAAAATTACACGTATGTCAAGTGTATATTTTATATGTCCTGAGAAATTATAACGGCCTCTGCTATCTCTTTCATAGATTTTCTGGTATCCATACTCTTTTTTTGTATCCAGCGGAAGGCTTTTTCAGCTGAAAATCCCTTCTTTGACATCAATATTTCTTTTGCCCTATCAATCAACTTCCTCTTTTCAAGTTCCTCCTCTATAATCTTTGTTCTGACCATAAGTTGTGTATTTTCAATAGCTACTGCAGCCTGGTTTGCTACAGTAGTGATGAGATTAAGCTCTGTTTCAGAAAACGTATGGGGCCTGATTGTAAAACAGTTGAGGACACCAATAACCTTGTCCTCTTTTACATGCATAGGAACGCTGGCCATGGAGACCAGGCCTAACCTTTTTGCCATCTCTTTTTCCTTAAATAAAGAATTTTTTAATACATCTGCGATTATGAGAGGCTTGTTTTTAGAAGCTACAAAGCCTACGACCCCCTCATTCATGGCAAGCACCCTATCCTTAACATAATCTGGATCAATGGCTTGGGTGGCCTTGAGTCTTGCTTTTTTCTCTTTTTCGCTTTCTTCTATCAGCCACAGCGAACAGATGTCTACACCGGTGACCTTGGCTGTAACCATAACGATCAATTTGAGAATATCTTCCAGGTATTGATCTGAGGTGATTGCTTTACTTATTTCAGTTATGCCCTTGATATATTTATCATATGTTTCGTCTGATATTTTATCCATTTTATTTAAGTAACCCCAAAAGAATGTTAGCAAGAATAATTGGTGTTAATCTCTGCCTTTTCTATGCAAACAGGCCTGGACAAATCCATAAAAGAGGGGAGATGGTTCCTCCATCCTTGATTTTAATTCCGGGTGTGATTGGGTCGCGACAAAATATTTCAACTCTGGAAGCTCAATAAACTCAACGAGCCTTTCATCTTTGCTCATTCCAGAAAAGACAACCCCCTTATCAGTCAGGATCTTATGATATTCTGGGTTAACTTCATAGCGATGCCTGTGTCTTTCTGAGATAACATTGGATTTATAAAGGGTATTGATTATTGTTCCCTTCTTTACAATGGCCTCATATGCCCCGAGTCTCATGGTGCCACCCTTTTCTTTAATATTTTTTTGCTCCGGAAGTATATCTATCACTGGGAAGGGTGTGTCTGGACCAAACTCGGTGCTATTGGCCCCTTTTAGATGACACACGTTTCGTGCATATTCTACAACTGCTAGTTGAAGCCCGAGGCAGAGGCCAAGAAACGGAATATTTTCTTCTCTGGCCCTTCTGATAATCTCAATCTTGCCCTCCGTTCCCCTGGAGCCAAAGCCACCAGGAACAATGGCGTATCTTACATTCCAGGTGAGCTGAGCAGTGATTCAGTGATTCAATAATAGAGGCATAAGAATCTTCTAATTTTGTGTACTTTCCGCACATGGCAACTGTTATTTCACTTTTTGGATTCCTTATGTTTTTAATCAGCTTTTTCCATTTTCTGAGGTCTGGCGGAGAGTAAATGTTTAGTTTTTTATGGAGGATTTCAGCTATTCCCTCTTTTTCAAAGACAATCGGTATCTCGTATATATCATCCACATCCAGACCAGTGATTACAGCATTTGGGCTCACATCACAAAAATTAGAGATCTTTAATTTTACCTCTTTGCTTAAAAATTCCGAGCATCTTCCTATGATAATATCCGGGAAGATTCCCCTTTGTTTTAAAAGATTGACGCTTTGCTGTGTTGGCTTTGATTTCTGCTCGTTTACTCCATAGGGGATAGGGACATATGTCAAATGTATGTAC
>JAFDDS010000004.1 GCA_019310745.1 Deltaproteobacteria bacterium
TACCTCCAAAAGTGGCATTAAGGGCACGGGCGAAAAGTAGTGCATCCCAACTACCTTTTCTGGCCGATCTGAGTGTGCTGAAATTTCCTCCATCGGTATAGTAGAGGTGTTGGAGGCAAAAATGATATCAGCATTGACATCCTGTGCTTGTTTGAGAATTGTTTGCTTCAGATCCAAATCCTCGAACACAGCCTCAATAACCAGGGGAGTGCTCCTGAGCTCTCCATAATCCTCCATGGGCCGAATGTTATTCATAGCTCGTTCTTTCCGGTCTGTGAGCCAACGGCCTTTTTTAACTAATAATTCCAAACTATTACCGATCTTTTGTCTCCCTGTCTGGGCTGTCTGTTTATCCACATCAAAGAGCGCTACCTTTATGCCATTATCAGCGCAGATCTGGGCTATTCCCTGCCCCATTAACCCGGCACCGATGATGGCTATCTCTGGTGCAAGTATGGCTTTTTTACGATCAATTGTTGCTAGTTTCGGGGCGAGGCTTGTTAAAGAAAAAAAGAGATCAATCTTGTTTTTGACATTAGGGTCTACAATTAATGGAGCGAAATGATGTACCTCATTTTGGACAGCCTCCTCGAAAGGTAAGCCAAGGCCTTCTTCAATAGCATCAATAGCTGCCTTGAAATACGGTTTCTCCGGGCACACAGTATAACGCTCGCGGGCATTTTTAATAAGTGTCTGCTGTTCCTCTCTACTCAACAGATTGGGTTCCTTCCACTCAGGATCATAGTTTCTGTTCACGATATCTTTATTGTTTTCAATCCATTTTTCCGCCTCGAAGAAAATCTCATCCTTAGAGACCATGGTCACCAACCCTGAGTGTGAGTAAAATTCCACGGGGAGAACCCTTCCACCCAGAATAATATCCAACGTTGTTTTGAGTCCCATAGTCTTTCTGAGAGTTTCAGGCCCACCACCAGCAGGAAAGAGGCCTACGTTGATCTCAGGAAGCCCCAATTTTGATCCAGAGGTAGCAAATATATGATCGCAGCCCCACAAAAGGACCTCAAAACCACCTCCAAGGGCTGTTTGGCCCCCCAGGACGGCCACGACCGGAAAGGGACTTTTAGCCAATGCCTCCAGTGTCTCATGAAGTTTCAGGACCAGATGTTTTACATTAAGAGGCGAAGGGTCCTTCATGATCTCCATAAGGTTGGCTCCATCCAAAAAACTTTTTGCCTTTGCTGATGTTAAAATAACACCGTTCACCCTGTCGTTTTTAGCCTTTTCTGTGGCCTCTCCCAAATCTGTAATAAATTGCTCACCAATGGTATTAACAGGTCCAGCTGTATCAATCTCAAAAATTGCTACATTTGTTTCCCTATCGATTTTATATCTGAGCTCCTGCACGCTATTGTCTCCTTTGAATTTTGTTAGCTACCTATTCAAGACAGTGATTCGGTTTACCAACATATGTATACTATGTATTGCTGTGCCTCAGCCATCTCCTAAACTCGAATAATAACCCCCTCCCCCTGTGTCAATCCTCCGCAAATGGCAGCCACTCCTTGACCACCGCCACGTCGCCTTAGTTCATACATCAAGGTCATCGCTATTCGAAGGCCTGATGCGCCCACCGGGTGACCGATTGCTACCGCCCCGCCATTGATATTGGTTTTTGAGATCAGCTCATACCATTTCTGCTCATCTTCACCGGCTAAGATCTTGGTGCTCACAAGAGGCATAGCTGCAAAGGCCTCGTTAATCTCAATGAGATCCATATCATCAATGGTCATCCCGTTTCTGTCCAGTACCTTTTTTATGCTCATAGCCGGTATCCAGGAAATACCGTAGGGCATATCGGTTTCACCAGCTTGATCTACTATGGTTCCAAGTATTGGGAGACTCAAGGATTTTGCCTTCTTCTCTGTCATTGCTACCATGGCAGAAGCGCCATCATTGAGCCCCGGAGCATTTCCGGCAGTAGTCGTCTTTGAGCCAAATACAGTTGGAAGCATCTCAATAAGGGCAACACTTCCATTGGGCCTCGGCATTTCGTCTGCCAAAAAAAGATATTCCTTTCGTCCTTTTCTCACTTTTATCGGAACAATTTCATCTTCAAATTTCCCCGCATTCATAGCATCTGCCCATTTCAGGTGCGAGCCCATGGCAAAGGTATCAAGCATCCTTTTGGAAATGCCGTACTTTTCCGCTCCATCGGAGGCGTCCACTGCTACTGAATTATAGCCAGGATAGGAGATAGGATAAATAGGATCAGAAAAATTCACCTTTCCAATCCTCACGCCAGCTCTCAACTGTCGACTGGAATGAGGTACACGGCTCATGGCCTCTACCCCTATGACCAGTGCTGATTCGAGCTCGCCAAGACGCATCCCCCAGAGAGCCATGCGGAGACCCGTAAGGGGGGAACAACATGCCGTGTCTAGTGTAGTAGTAAAGACATCACACCCCAGTTTGAGACCAATCTGTCTGCCAGTAACAGAACCAGCTTCAAAGGAACTCGGTATACAGTTACCAACAAAAATCTGATCTATATCACTGGTTATATCCCTTCCTGGTGCCGCAAGAGTTGCCTTAGCCACATGGACAGCCACATCAAGTGGTTCCATTTCTGACAGGGAACCCAGGTACCGACCAAAAGGGCTTCTTTTGGCACTCACAATAACATAATTTTCTGCCATCCTATCTCCTTTTCATTAAAAAAACTAAATGAAATCTCATGATCGTTTCTCACTCACCCCACCTAGTATATGATCGGCAAGTATGTTTCTCTGTATTTGCCCTGGTTCTAAAAAAAGATCAAGCACCTTCGCATCCCTATAAAAATGCTCGATATGGCCCTCTGTCATATACCCATACCCCCCATAGATCTGTACAGCATCATAGGTAGTCTTATATGCTGCCTTTGAGGCAATCATTTTAGAGATTAGAATAGCTCGATCATCAGGCGCTCCCGTATCAAACGACCACGCCGCCTTATAGGTGATGAGCCGCGCCATTTCCACATCTATATACATATCTGCCAGTTTATTCCTTATGGCATCAAAGCTTGCAATCGGTTTCCCAAACTGCTCTCTTTTTTTACTATACTCTAATGCCTTATCCAGTCCGCCCTGAGCAATACCTATGCCCATGGCACCGGTCTTAATCCTCATCTCATTGAAAAAATCTTGCAGCTGAAAATAACCTGTGTCTTCTTGCCCAACTATATTCTCTGCTGGAACACGAACATTGGCAAAGGCAACCTGGTCCACTGGAACCATCCTCATACCCACCTTTTCTCCCATACTTGATACCTCTATTCCATCTATCTCTCTTTTAAGCAGAATAACGGTTTGTGCATGAGGTTTATCCAGCCTGGTTTGGCAGACAACGATTATATAGTCGGCTATGCTTCCAAGTGTAACAAAGGACTTCATTCCATTAATTATGCATCCGTTGTTACTTATTTTTGCAGTGGTTGTGAAGGGTGCAAGAAAACACCCTTCTTCTAAAAAGGCACTTGTAACAATGCCTTCCCCTTGTGCAATAAAGGGCAGGATCTTCTTTTTCTGATCTTCATTTCCATTCCTTACAATCATTTCTGAACCAAAATCTGAAAGCGCCAATGCCATCCCAATGCCAGAATCTTGCCGGCAAAATGTCTCTACTATCAGGGCATTCTCCAAAAGACCAAGTTCCTGTCCGCCATACTCTTCAGGGAAGCATGCCCCAATAAATCCAAGCTCACTGGCATTTTTCCAGACGTTTAATGGAAATTGCTGTCTTAAATCATAATCGAGAGCAGCATCTGGATCAAATTCTCCTTTGGCAAACTCGCTGGCCGCCTTTTGGATATCTCTCTGTTGAGTGGTTAAAGTAAAATCCATCAAATTCCCAATTTTCTCCCTATAATCCTCTTCATAATCTCATTAGTCCCTGCATAGATAGGGTGCGCCCTGGCATCCCTAAAAAACCTGCCAACTTTATAGTCTTCTAAGTAGCCATAATCTCTGTATAGCTCCATGCACTGAGATATAATCCTATTGGCCATATCAGATGTCCACCATTTGGCCATTGATACCTTTTTGATGATATCTTCACCATTTATGTGATCATTGATTAGACTATTTAAAAAGGTGCGTCCTATCTCAATATCAGTCGCCATCTCCGCTATCCCGTTTGCATCAATTGGTATCTCTGCCTGTTTTAAGCCTTTTCTTTGTTTGCAATAATCAAGGGTCATATCAAATGAAGCCTCTGCTGATGCCTGAGACATGATAGCGCTTACAAGCCTTTCTTGCTGGAGTTTTTCCATCATATAATAAAAGCCTTTTCCTCTCTCTCCCAAGAGGTTGGATACAGGTACCTGACAGTCTTTGAATATAAGTTCGGCTGTATCCTGACTATGCCAACCCGTTTTTTCCAGATTTCTACCCCTGGAAAACCCAGGTGAGCCATCCTCCACACAGATAAGGCTGATATCTTTATACGGAGATCGAGATTCTATCTCTGCTTTACAGGCAACCACAATAAGGTTAGCGAGTATACCATTAGAGATAAATACCTTCTCTCCATTGATTATATAGCTATCTCCATCTCTTTTTGCAGTAGTTCTTATTGAGGATAAATCTGAGCCGGCATCCGGTTCTGTCATGGCCACAGCAAGAATTATATCACCTGAAATGCAGCCAGGAAGCCACTTTTTTTTCTGCGTTTTGTCTCCGAAGGTATGTATATATGGGGCCACAATATCACTGTGAAGTCCAGCCATAAGGCCATACACCCCAGCATAGGCCATCTCTTCAGTGATAATAAAGGAATAGTCAAGTCCAAGTCCTGCGCCACCATATTCCTTTTCAACCCAGGGACACAGATATCCATTCTGGCCCATTTTTTTCCAGACTTCCTTAGGAATAATCCCCTCTTTCTCCCACTGGTCATAAAAAGGAATTATCTCTTTGGCAAGAAAACATTTAAATGCCTCCCTAAAAAGGAGATGTTCTTTTCTATATAGGTTTTTATACATGGTTAATTAAAGGTGGGGATCAGGAAAGCCATCTCTTTCGTCTCTTGTAGTGCTTAACCTCCTTGTAGCTTTTCCTTTTGCCGACTTGACTTAAGCCTAGGTAAAATTCCTTGATATCCTCGTTTTCTTTGAGTTTAGCGGAAGGGCCATCCAGTACTATTCTTCCATTTTCCATGACATATGCATGATCTGAGATTGAGAGGGCAACAGAGGCATTCTGCTCAACTAATAAAATAGATGTATTGTTCTCTTTGTTTATGAGTTCAATAATCTTGAAAATCTCTTTCACCATGGAGGGGCTCAACCCGAGAGATGGCTCATCAAGGAGCATCAATGTAGGCCTGGCCATCAAGCCCCTTCCCATTACCAGCATCTGCCTCTCCCCACCTGAAAGGTAGCCACTCACTCTATGCCGCATACCTGTGAGGATGGGGAAGTATTGGTAGACGTTTTCCATATCCTTTTTTATTTCCAGTGTGTCATTCCTTGAATATGCCCCTACCTTTATATTTTCTTCTACAGTTAATTGTTCAAAAAGGGGCCTGCCTTCCATAACCTGAACAATGCCCAATCGTACTATCTCTTCAGGACCATTTTGATCAATTCTTTTGCCCTCAAACTCAATGTTACCATCCGTTATCTCGCCTAATTCGGTCTTTAAAAGACCGGATATGGCCTTTAGGGCAGTCGTTTTACCAGCCCCATTGGCCCCTAAAAGGGTCACAATTTTTCCCTTCATGACATCAAGAGAGACCCCTTTAAGGACCAATATAACATCGCTATAGATAACCTCAATGTTGTTTAGGGTGAGCATGATTATTTCTTTTTTGGTGGAGGAACGATCTTCAGGGTTGAGGTAGCAACCCTATCAGAATCTAAACCCGTTGCATTAATTGTATACACACCAGGGGGTACTGGCCTTGCCTCTTTAAAATTTGGCTTCAGCAGGGGTGTCCACCCAACCTGAAAAAACCAGTTCAGGGTAGCCATAGGGCCCATGGCAGCAGTAAAGTTACCTTTTTCGTCAGAAGTTGCAACAGCAATTCCAACATCCTCTCCCTCTGTTATCCCTTTCATCTTTAAGCCAGGCGGTAGGACCATCTCCACACTTATCATCTCCTTGGGAGCAAAACCTGAACCTTTGAAGGTAACGGGTTTTCTGATTAAGGCAGGTGAAAGAAATATCTCAGCGGGAGCTATCTCCAGAGTTGCCTTTGGCCCTGTTAATGATTGTAGGGTCTGACATGCAAGAGCCCCTAACACCATGGCCGGGATAATAAAAAATAGAAAAATAATCTTAATAATTTTCATTTTTTGCCTCCTCTCTATATTCTGTTAGAATTTATGAAGGCTTACTGCATCAGGTGCTTTTCGCCAGCCTCTTATAGGGACAATCTTACCGTTCTTTACCTGGTAAATTTTCACCTCCAGGCTTCCTCTCCTGGATGTGGGGCTATAGGCACATGGTCCTTGAATACCTAGTCTCTCAAAACCAGTAATTCCTTGATAGGCCTTGTACATATCGTCTGCCTTGAGCTTTTCATAGCCAACGGCCTTGAGGGCGGCCTTTAAACCAGCCACATAGGTCAGCCCCCAGGACATTCCCATCGCATACACCTCGTTATACTTATCAAGGGAACCCCTGTATTTTTTCCACAGATCTGTGGGAACCTTGTTCTTTATGGCATCTGTGCCCCTCTCGAAAAATGAGGTAATAGCAGTCCCTTCTAAGGCTTTTGCGTGCACGCCAATCCCCAGGGCAGTAGGCCCCCAGTAATCAGTAGTCATCTGAATTTTTTTTGTAAGGCCCAAAGCATAGGCATCCCTGATAACATTGGTTGGCGTGGGATCAACACCTCCGGCATGTATGTAATGTGCACCCGCTTTGGCAAGCCGTGTAAGATACACGTCATGTTTGAGTGTGCCAGGCGGGAAAAATTCGGGCGGAAGCAGCTTTATGCCCAGCTTTTCCGCATATTCTTTGCCACCCCGCAGATGTTCCCTGCCATAAGGATTATCCCAGCTAAGGTACCCTACTACTGGAGTCCCAGATTTGCTCTTCGCTTTCCAGTCATCGATGATCCAGTCCAAGGTGGCTGCAAAGGCATCTTGATACGCAGGGCCCCAAATGAAATTTCTTCCCAGATGGGCCTGAAACTCTCCATCTCCAGGGACAAGCTGGCCCCTTTTATCCCTCTCAATCAACCTGGCAACAGCCTTTCCTATACCGGTGCTGATAGAATTCACCATCAACAAGCGCTTGGTTCTTCGATACCGCTTGTATGCAGATACTGCCCTGGCAACATCGTATCTGGTATCGATCCCGATAAATTTTATCTTGATACCATTAACCCCTCCTTTTGCGTTTATTTCCTTGATATAATCTTCAAGCCCCATATCAGCGGGAACATTGAGGCCTGCAATAGGGCCTGTATAGTCTGCCAGACTTAGATAGGCAACCTCTTTAGCAGAAGATGACGAACTGAAAGTAGCGATACTAAAGCAGATTGTTAAAACCATTGAGAGAAAAATTAAACATTTTTTTCTCATAGGAGCCCCCTTTCTTTTTAAAAGGTTTTTAATAATAGAGCTTACATGAAAAATAATGCCTGTGATTTTTTTGTCACCTCCTTTCTTTACCATTAATAGGCAAATGGATAGAGCCTGTAAGAGGCCTTGAATGTCTCCCAGCGATGTGCCAGGCCTCTTGGTTCAAAGATCAGGAATATTATTACTGCCAGACCAAAGGCAACAAGCCCAAGAGCGGCAGCCGGAGAGGAGCCCAACCAGGGGATTGCCTTAGCCAGCACAGGTGACGTAAACATAACAACCTCGTTGAGGATTCGAATAAAAAGAACACCAAAAAATACGCCAGGAATGCTCCCCACACCTCCAATAATCAGCATGCCCACATATTCCAGGGCATGGAGTAATGTAAATTGCTCGGAGTTCACTACTGTGATCAGGTGCGCCCACAATGAACCTGCAATGCCTGCATAAAAACACGAAATAAAAAAGGCAAGCGACTTATAATAGTAAAGGTTGACCCCCATCACCTCTCCTGCAAGGTCATTATCTCGTATAGCCACAAAGGCCCTGCCAGTTTTGGATCGTATCAGATTCCTGGCAGCATAGGTCATGATAACCATCACAGTCATGATGATATAGTACATCCTCTCATCTGTATCGAATTCAAAGCCTCCCACGCTTGGGGGTAAAGGGTAAAGGCCTTTAAATGAGCCGGTAATCTCCGAATGAAGGATGAGCCAGATAACCACAAAGTGTATGGCTATAGTAGCCATAGCCAGATACATGCCCTTGATTCTTAAGGAAGGGGCGCCACCAATGATTCCGATTGCTCCTGCAGTGATCCCTGACAGGGGCAGGGCAATCCAGAATGAAAATCCTAATTTTATGGTGAGGATGGATGAGGTATATGCGCCTATGGCCATAAATGCAGCCTGGCCAAATGATATTTGTCCACAATAGCCGCTGACAATCTGCAAGCCGAGAACAACAATCACGCTAATTGCAAGCGAATTCATAAAACTGACAAGATAATAAGATCCAAATAAGGGGAAAATGTAGAGAAGTATCAGGGCGGATATAAGGATTGCCCAATGCTGCCATGTCCTGATGATGGCGATATCCAGAGTGTAGCTTTTATCAAACACACCACATGGTCTCATAAGTTAGCTCCGCTTTGCTCCGTCCCCGCTGAAACAGCGTGGAGAAAGTTGGAATGCTGGAGCATTGGCCCGCCCTGGCGCGATTTACCAGAAACACAATGTTGTTTCTGTAATATTTTAAGAGCTGGCTTCGTTAAACTATGGCCATACAAATCAGGTCTGGGCCAGGGAATGCTGGGTTTAGGAGAATCTAAAACAAACATAATATATTTATTCCTATCTTATTCCCAGTTTTCCAATATTCCATCACTCCATTATTCCATGAGAGTCATACAAGATAAGAAGCTCAAAAAATAAACCTAACTTCGATAAATAGTTGCAACCTAAAAAAATCTACTCATATCCTTTCAATCCTGACAAGGCCAAATAGGCCATAAGGTCTGATTAGTAATACGAGAAGAAGAACAACATATGCGGCAACATCCTTAATTCCGCCACCTACAAGCGGGTCAAGATACGCTGCACCTACATTTTCGACAAACCCTAAAAAAAGACCGAGCACAAGAGCGCCAAGCAGGGAATCAAGCCCACCACAGATTGCTACAATAAGACCGTTAATCCCAATATAGGGGAGTATGTAGTATATATCCATTACATTTGCGGTGGCGATTCCTGCCACTGCTGCAACGATGCCTGAGAGTATCCAGATATAAGAAAAAATGTTTTTAACAATTATCCCTGTGCTCTGAGCCAAGCGATGATCCTCGGCCGTTGCTCTCATACCCAGGCCAAGCTTGGTATATTTAAAGATCAGAGAAACTGCCCCGAATAACAATAGTGCCACAAAAAAACTGATGAGCTGGTTTATTGGAATGGAAAGGCCTAACGTGTCAATATTGCTTGTAGGCAAAAAGGCAGGCAAAGTCCTTGTCTCTCCCTTAAGATAGAGAACAAAAACACCCTCCAAGGTAATAAAGATGGCGAAGGTCATTAAGAAGGCAGCAAGCAAGGGTTGACCTATAAGAGGACGAAGGGCCAGCCTTTCAATGAGGAGTCCGAGCAGGGCCGTCAGAATAAATGCAGGAATAAGGCTGATCCAGAAAGGGAGACCAAGACCACCCAAAAAGAGCCAGAAAAAAAGAGCTCCAAATGCAACCAACTGGCCATGGGCCAGACTAACAACATGGGTGGATTTGTAGACCAAAACAATGCCCGCAGCTACCAGGGCATAAAGACTGCCAATCATCAATCCCGTTATTGCTTGTTGAAGAAATTCAATCATTTTCTTTCCCTACCGTATCTCATTCACAAAAATCGAAGTCTCAATAGTTCCTTTTCTTCCGTCCCTGTATGTTACATCTGCTTCAACCTTATATGTATCATCATTGCTGTAAAGTGCACCTATAAGTTCCTTGTATTTATCTTCAACAAATGTCCTTCTCAGTTTTCTGGTTCTGGTAAGTTCGTCTTCATCTGCATCAAATTCTTTATGGAGGTTTACAAACCTTCTCATCCTTGTCCATTCGGGCAGAGTGTCATTGACTCTCGCTAGCTCCTTTGCAATCAGATCTATGACCTCTTTTTTCTGAGACAGATCAGTAAAGGTGGTATAGGCAATGTGATGGGCCTCAGCAAACCTGCCCACATTATCCAGATCAATGTTGATAAGGGCCGTAACATATTCCTTTTCAGGGCCACCGATGAACAGGGCATCCTTGATATAAGGACTGAATCTAAGTCGTATTTCCGAATACTGGGGGGAGAATTTTTTACCTCCGGCAAGTTCCTTGAGGTCATCCATCCTGTCAATTACAATAAGATGGCCATCCTCATTCATGTGGCCAAAATCGCCGGTATAAAACCAGCCATCCTTTATTTTTGACTCTGTTGCCTCATAATCTTTATAATAACCCGAATAAGGATACTTGTTCTTAATGAGAATCTCCCCTTCATCTGAAAGCGCAACCTGTACCCAGGGAACAGGTGGTCCTGAGGTCTCGGGCCTGATATCCCCCTCTCTGGGCATGCTCATGACGCCCTGTTCAGTACTCCCATAGAACAGTCGAATGTCAATCCCAAGGGCCTTGAAATACCTGATGATATCCGGGCTGACTGCTGCCCCGGCGGAATAGACAGCATTGACATTGGAAAGACCTAATCGGTCTCTTAGTTGCCTGAAGACGGCGTGATATGCAATGAAGTAAAATATTCTCCATGGCAACGTGATCTTCTTCTTCTCGCTTTTCATATTTGCAACCTTAAGCCCTAAGGGAAGAGCGAGCCGGTATATGCGGCGTCTGAGGAAGGTCGAATCTATCATCCTTGCCTGTACCATTCTGTTCAAATTTTCCCACAATCTCGCGCCAAAAAAAAGGATGCCCGGACCGATTTCTCTTATATTTTCCTGTACAGTCTCGGGTTCCTCCGGAAAGTTAACGACCATTCGTGCCAAAATACTGCCCGCGATTCCTACCCCCTGCTCAGTAATCCATGCAGGTGGGATAAAAGACAGGTATTCATAATTTTTTCCAAACCATCCATCTAACTGGCCCCATTCCCTTACCGATTCTACCAGCCACCTTTGACTGAGCATCCCGCCCTTGGGAAGACCTGTAGTGCCAGAAGTATAGCAAAAGGCAGCAATATCGTCGCCAGAACCTTGATCAACAATCTCGTCAAAAAGTCGTGGGTATTTTTTCTCATAATCATAGCCGAGTTTTATCACCTCATCAAAGGAAAGAAGCAGTGGATCAGTATAACTCCAGAGTCCTTTAGAATCCCAATAAATTACCTTTTTGACCTTTGGGACATCATTTTTGATCTCAAGAAGTTTATCTACCTGTTCCTGATCATGGGCAACAACAAAGGTAGAGTCTGAATGCCCGACATAATATTTAATTTCCTCTGGCAAGCAGTCTGTAAATATGCCAACAGCTGCTCCTCTGGCCGACTGAACCGCAAGCTCGGCCCAGAACCATTCGGGCTTATTTTCGCCCAAAATTGATACCTTGTCCCCCTTTTGGAGCCCGAGACTCACAAGCCCCATGCAAAAGTGCTTCACCTTTTGGTAGTAGTCCTCCCAGGTATACTCCTTCCATATTCCTTTGTGTTTGACTCGCATTGCCACAACGTGGGAACTATATTTTTCATAATTTTCTCTCAACACCTGAGGTAATGTTTCAAGCGGCATTATGTTTATTCTTCTCCCAAATATGCCTTTATTACTTTCTGATCATCTTTTATCTCTTGAGGTAATCCCTCGGCAATCTTTATTCCGAAATCGAGCACAGCTATCCTGTGGGTGATATCCATAACTACATCCATATCGTGTTCCACAAGGACAATCGGTATTTTTTTTATCTCATAAATATCAAGGATAAACCTGGCCATATCCTCTTTTTCCTCGACATTCATTCCTGCCATGGGTTCGTCAAGGAGAAGAACAGCCGGGTCCATACACAGAGCCCGTGCCAGATCCACTTTTTTTCTTTGACCATATGGAAGCGAACCGACTACTTTTTTCCTTATGGTTTCCATCTCTAGTAGATCAATAATTTCATCGATCTGATCACGATGCGTAATCTCTTCCCGCCGGGTCGGCCCAAAAAACATACATCCTAACAATGCACCATGTCTCATATGGATATGCCGAGCAGCCATCAAATTATCCAGGGCACTGAGGCCTGAATAAAGCTCTATATTTTGAAATGTCCTGGCTATACCCAGTGTGGCAATTTTATGGGGCTTGAGACCTGTAAGATCTTTATCCTGGTAAATTATTTCTCCTTGATAAGGATGATAGAATCCATTGATACAGTTAAGCACACAGGTCTTTCCTGC
>JAFDDS010000189.1 GCA_019310745.1 Deltaproteobacteria bacterium
CTATGACATCTATGCTGGAACCTCTCTTAATGTTGTTTTTAGGCGGCTCAATTGGAGGCCTGGTTGTTGCCATGTATCTTCCTATCTTCCAGATGGCTGCGGCAATGGGCTGACTCACACAATTATGGTCAAAACGGATCAAGATCTTGACCAGAAAGAGACTCTTTCCCGCCTTCAATTATTGATGTTTCTGAGGGTGGGACTTGTTTCCCTCCTTTTAGGAGTAGCGATTGTAATTCAGGTAAGGGAGACAAGAACCTATTTTGGTGAGATCTTAAATGCGCACTACTTCCTTATTACCTTAATCTATTTCCTCAGTTGCACTTAAGTACACAAAAAAACTCTTCAAGTTTGCGTATCTCCAGCTTCTTATCGATACCATCTTCATAACAGCCATTATCTATACGACAGGCGGTATTGAAAGTATATTCTCCTTTCTTTATTTACTGAACATAATCTCAGGGGGAATAATTCTTTATCGTTATGGAGGAATGATAATAGCCTCTTTTAGTAGTATTCTCTATGGGGCTTTTCTTGATTTAAGTTACTATGGATTGATTAACCCCATTGGTTACCGTTTTCCCTATGCCCAAGAATACCAGAGTAGTGCAATTTTCTATATGATTCTTGTCAATGCAGCTGCCTTTTATTTGGTAGCTTTTTTGAGTGGTTTTCTATCAGAGCAGATTCAGAAGAGCAGGGCTGAACTCAAAGCTAAACAGAAAGATATAGTTGATTTAGAGATGCTCAAGGAAAATATTATTCAGAATATTTCCTCGGGACTTGTTGCATTAGACGAGCATAGCAAAATTATTGTCTTTAATAAGGGAGCGGAAAGGATATTTAATATTGATTCCAGAGATGCTATCCGAAAGGATATTAGCGATATTATACCCCATATAATGCCTTATCTTAAGGTTCATAGCCCACATAAGTTCAGCCAACTCTCTTATAAGGGGAAGGAGGACCAGCAAATTGATCTTCTTTTAAATATTTCACCTTTAAAGGAATATGATGGGAGAAATAAAGGAAAAATACTTGTATTTCAAGACACGACACGCATCAGGGAGATGGAGCAAGAGGTCAAGAGAATGGAAGATATGGCTATGCTTGGAGAATTAGCCGCTGGAATCGCCCACGAGATAAGAAATCCTTTAGCTTCAATAAGTGGCTCAATGCAGGTGTTAAATGATAGCTTGTCAAAAGAAGAAGCCCATATTAACAGAAGATTAATAGAGATTGTTTTAAGAGAAGTAAGCCGATTGGATCATCTTGTAAATGATTTTTTACAGTTTGCCAGACCGCAAAGGATAGAAATTGAAGAATTTGAACTTAATCAGTTGATTATGGATACCCTCTATCTATTTCAAAATAGCCAGAGCTGGTCTGAGCATTTAGATATAGACACGAAAATTATGAGCCCCTTAAAGATTAAATCAGATCCGCACCAGCTTAAACAGGTATTGTGGAATGTTTTCCTAAATGCGTCCGAGGCTATGCCAAAAGGTGGACTCATCTCTATTAGTGCCCAAAAAGAAACGGATTCTACAAGTTCAAGTGAGTCTGTAGAGTCAGTAAGGATAAAAATTGAGGATAATGGACCAGGCTTAGATCCGAAAATAGCTAAGGATATATTTCAACCTTTTTCTACAACGAAAAAAGATGGATCTGGCTTAGGTTTGGCTATAGTTAAAAGGCTTGTCGAGGGTATTGGGGGTAAGGTTTCAGGTGAAAATTTGGCCCGTGAGGGGACCACGATAACCATTCGGTTACCTGTTTCTATAGATAAAAAAAGTGCTTAACGTGAGGTAACGTATTGAATATTGTGGATAAAGGTACATGGAAAGTGGGATTTAGGAATGCATGTATATCAACAAGCGTGGTTTTCTAAAATAATTCATCCAAGTAGATATTTAGGGGATGAGGTAAATTCTGTTCAGAAAGATCCTTCTGCTGTCGAGATCTCTATTGCTTTAGCATTTCCTGATGTTTACGAAATTGGGATGAGTCACCTGGGGTTAAAAATTTTATACCATATATTAAACTTACAGAACTGGCTTTCAGCAGAAAGAATTTTTGCCCCATGGGTAGATTTAGGGTCTGAGTATAAAAAGGAAGGCATTCCTCTTGCCTCCCTCGAATCAGGAAAACCTCTGTCTGAATTTGATATTATTGGCTTTAGTTTGCAGCATGAGCTCTGTTATACCAACATTCTATCCATGCTTGATCTTGGAAACATACCCCTCTTAGCTGAAGAGAGGGAATCCATGAATCCCTTGGTTATCGCAGGTGGCCCTGCATGCTTTAATCCTGAGCCAGTAGCTGCGCTATTTGATGCTATTGTTATAGGTGATGGAGAGGAAGCAGCACTTTCGATTTGCCAAACCGTAAGAGAATGGAAACTGGATGGGCGAAATAGCAGGCCTGAGTTATTAAAAGAGCTTGCAAAGATTAAAGGTATCTACATCCCATCTTTTTTCCAAGTGCATTACAATACAAAAGGAATCATACAGGACATAGAATCGCTGATAAAAGGGTATGAAGGCGTTGAAAAGGCTATCGTTTCTGATCTTAATTGCTACCCTTTTCCTGCAAAGCAAATAATCCCATTTACTGAACTGGTTCATGATCGATTCACCATTGAGATTGCGAGGGGTTGTAGCAGAGGGTGTCGATTTTGTCAGGCAGGAATGATATATAGACCTGTGAGGGAACGGGATCCTTGCGAAATAGTGCGCATAGCTGAAAGAGGGTTACATGAGACAGGATTTGAGGATCTTTCCCTTCTCTCTTTAAGTTCAGGTGATTACAGTTGTATCCTTCCATTAGTACAGGCGTTAATACGAAAGGTGGCAGACAAACATGTTGCTATTAGTTTTTCTTCATTAAGGATTGATAGGGTCATTTCTTTATTAATGGAAGAGATAAAGAAAGTCAGGAAGACTAGTTTTACCGTTGCACCTGAAGCAGGCAGCCAGAAACTGAGAGATGTTATTAATAAGGGATTGACAGAGGATCAGATTTTACATTCAGCAAAGGATATTTATGAGGGAGGCTGGAACCTACTCAAGCTTTATTTTATGATAGGTCTTCCCTCTGAGGGGGATAGTGATCTTATTTCCATTGTTGAATTAAGCAAAAAGATTTCTAGATTAGGGCCTCAAGGAAGAAAGGGACATGTGTTAAATGTAAGCATTTCCCCCTTTGTTCCTAAGGCACATACACCTTTTGAGTGGTCGCCCCAGCTTGAACTTGAAGAAGGTAAACGAAGAATCAATTTTATCAGGGAACGATTGCAGAGCCATAGAGTGAAGGTTAAATGGAATAATCCAGAGGCGAGCTGGTTAGAGGG
>JAFDDS010000190.1 GCA_019310745.1 Deltaproteobacteria bacterium
AACGCTATTTCAATGAATAACACCAGTATGACACCGTACCAGAGTAAATCTAGGCCAATGGCGGCAACGGCTGGTGCAAAAACAGGAGTCGTCAGTACGATTATACTGGTGCCTTCCAAAAATAAGCCTAAAATTGCCACGGTGAAATAGAGAACAAGGAGAAAATTCCACTTCGGAAGTGTCACAAGAACCTCTTGTATACCATACATGATGCCTACCTTAGCCATCATAAAGCCTAATGTTTTAGCAGTACCCATAAGCAGGAGCAAAAAGCCGCTGGTTGCTAGAGCACGTCGAGCGCCTTCAAGCAACATCTCCCAACTTAACTTACGGTATAGAACGCATAACAACAGCGAAAAAATACAGCCAACTGCGGCAGCTTCAGCTGGCGTAGCAAACCCCAGGTAAATGCTTCCTAAGAGCATGATAGACAGGGAAAACATAGGTATGAGTTTGATCGAGCCCCGCAGTTTCTCTCTCATGCTTACTAGGCGTCCAGTTCCTGCTATATCAGGAAAGAGCTTTGTCAAAACAACGATGCACAAGATAAACAGGCTGGCCAAAATTAGTCCCGGTACGATACCAGCAATAAAGAGAGCTGCAATTGATGCTCCACTCATATAGCCGTAGATAACAAATGCGAGGCTTGGGGGGATAAGGATACCAAGACTTCCCCCAGCAGCGACACTGCCTGCGGCCAGATGTTTTTTATACCCGCGGTCAAGCATCTCAGGCATAGTCATTCTGCCCAAGGAAGCAGCAGTCACATAACTCGATCCACAAACTGCAGAAAAAATCGCACTTGCCATGATCGTAGCAATGGATAGGGAGCCACGCAAACGCCCCGTCCATTTCTCAACGCTCTCATAGAGATCTGGAATAAAACCTGCCGCAGATAGAAGCTCGGCCATTAGCACAAATAAAGGAATGGTTATTAGCACAAAATCGCTCATCATATCGTGCAAATTCTGGGAGAGGGCAATCAATACATTAGGACGACCCGTGCTTATTAGAATACCTGCAGCAGCTACCACTCCAAACACGAAACCGAGAGACATCCGTATCGCCAAAAGCGCTAATATTGCAACAGCTACAAGCAACCCCTGAACGTACCATTCCATATTTCAGCAGCTCCTTTCTTAAAGTTTAGTTAAATGTCTCAAAAGGCCACGGATTATATGAAAACCCTATTATCCTACCGATAAAACATGCTCTTAAAATCGTTGACTATAAAAAAATATCTTAGCCATACGGAAGGAGGCCTCCTAAAGAGGAAGTGCCTATGACCATCCAAATATATCAAGGCCTCCATAAGGAAATAAGTATTACCCCTCAAGAAGACCTTGATAAAATACCGTTCATTTCATACTTTTAAGAACCGTGTCCATTCTATGGCAGAACCTTGCGTCCTGTTACTTTTTCGACAACCTCATACAGTTCTCTGCCTATCTTAGGCTCTCTTTTCATAACCCATTCCACGGTTGCTTCCGTAAGCAGTTTCTGCCACCGTTTATCTTCTTCAGGCGTCGTGAAATACCATTTTAGCCCCTTGGCCTCTGAGTCCTGAACAATATGTTCTCGGAACTCCTTGTCCCATCCAATATACCATGGCTCCAAATCGTGCTGAGCAGCGGCTATACCTTCTTTAATATCGGAAGGTAGTCGCTGGTAAACATCTTCATTCATGAGGATGTAGAAGTCATTGTCACCATGAGCATTTGCAGTGAAATAGGGAGCCACGTCCCATAGCTTCATTGCGTAAGGGCCAGCGAGGCCTGTATGGATACCATCCACGACCCCGGTTTGCAAGGCAGCTGGAACTTCTGACATAGGAAGGGTTACTGTGCCAGCCCCAGCCTTCTTGAGAAAAGAAGCAGAGACGCCACCCATATTCCGTATTTTTTTACCTTTCAGGTCCTCGAGAGTTTTGGCGAACCCGTCCTTCATTGACACAGCATAATAGGGCACGAGCGGAAAGTACCCTATTATCCTTATATTCTCATCCAACGCGCGCTTCTGGAGAATGTCGAGTGCACCTGCATGCATAATCTTGTAATGCTCTTCAATGGTATACACAGTTCCAAGACCATAAGAGAATTCAGGGTGCGTTCCTCCTTCATAAACACTTAGGGTCGCTCCTGCATCGATTGTTCCAGCTGAGACAGACGTCCATATTTCCCTAGGCCCGACAAGCTCTCCGGCGGGATGAACACTAATATCAACTCGCCCGTTAGTACACTTCTTAACAAATTCAGCGAACTTCTTGGGAACAACCCACTGACAGTCCCATTTACCAGGTACAGTATACAGTTGCATTTTGATCTTCCACACTTTTTCTTTTGCCAGTGCATTTGAAACTACGGGACCTGCGCAAAGTACTGTCGTGATCATGACTACAAACAGAATAGTCGTCATTCGATTAACAGATAAATATTTCATGTTCTCCTCCTTTTCTCATGCTTTTCCTTCTGATTTTCTTACTCAGGCATTTCATCAAAAATCAACTCAACTTGTTAAGTTCGTTTCATCTCCTCTCGTTACCTGGCAATCCAAAATATTGATGCCATTCAGCCCATAGAGGGAGTCCAAAGACAACCTGATAAAATTTCCACCACCTCCTTTCCTTCGATATAACCCGACATTATAGACATGCCACCGAACTTTTAAAGCCAATCAAATGCTGCTTTCAGAGATGGATGAAGAAAAGCTCCCCAGGGTTCACAATCTTAAAGACCCTCAGAACGGCAAAAAACCCTTAAGCACGAAAGGTTTTACCCGGAGTAAACCTTACAACCGAGCGCCATCCAGCATTTCCCTTCAACCTTTACCTGTGTCAAGTTTTTTAAAGAGACCGCTTACTTTACCCAGTGCATGTCTATTGACTGTGCAATCTGAATATAGCTTTCCTGCAAGGGATATTCGATCGAAGGGGTAAGGTGTAAAGGTAATCCAAAGTCTCCCTCTTTCATCGCCCTTAGCCCCATCAATAAATCACTCAAAACCTCCATAGGGGCCGAAAAGACCATGTTGTAATCCTCACACGCAGCCCTTCTTAAATCCCCTCCACACGGAATGCTCATGTGCCAATTTCTATCCTTAATTGGAGGAATAACGTAGTAGACACAGGCAGCATGGCTGGATAGAACGGGACGTATGTCAATGTCGGGGTCGAAACTGGCTTTTTCCAAAGGAGAAGTTAAGACTCCCCAATACTCTCCATGCTCAAACCGCGGCATATTCCGAGCCCAAGTTGACCCCGCTTCTAAGGTCCGTGCAGAAACAGGGTACCGATTATGCCCTTCTAAGAAACGCTTGGGAGGTTTTACAAACCCAAATCCTACCACCGGTTCAAAACACCACATGTCTTGCATACTCTGCGCAATAGTTAGTCCATTTCGGCGTGATAAGGCCAACGCTTGGCAAAAATTCAAATGGAATCCCATATCTTTTACTGGGCGTTGTGCGTCTTCAGGTATCTCATCCTCGCTTTTAAGCATTTTAAGAGCCAAGGGCAGACTCTGCAATTGCAGTAAATGCTCGAGTTCCCTGGCTTGTCCGTGCATCTCTTCCAAATCAGTCATTTCTCACCTCCTTATAATTTAGCTAAAACAGTCCTGTCTCTATCCGTAGTCGGCACTGGTAATAACAATATTTTGAATGTATTCAACTTCTTCCTAGTTTAAGAAAAATTAGAAACAAGGTTAAGATACGGCATTAATAAATATCAGCCCTATTAAATGATGAGATATCCTCTTCTAAGAGAGCTTTATTAATTCTTCGATAGTCTTGTTATCTTCAGCAGGAAACATTTGAGAGTACATATAATAAGTATTTAAGATATGATTTCTGGCCTTTTCATAAGCTTCGGTTGATTCTTTCTTAACGATGGAATGAAGTATATCCCTATGTATTTCAATAAGTTGCATAATATCATCCTTGGTCATTTTGTTTTTACTCATTTCAATCAAAATCGAGGAATAATTTTGCGTAACTGATTCGCAGATAAAATCGATAATAGGATTCTGCAAAATCCTTGCTACTTCGCAGTGAAAGCGGGTACACATAAGCCGGGATTTTCGTGCCGAGTAATCCAAATTTCTTTCCGCTTCGTCCAGCAGGTTGGTCAAGGTTTCAATATCTTTGCTGCTCCTAATAACAGAAGCAGCCTTGGTGGCCGGGGGTTCAATATATAGTCG
>JAFDDS010000191.1 GCA_019310745.1 Deltaproteobacteria bacterium
ACAATAACAGCATTGCTTGGATCCATGACCCTAAAATAGATAACCGCATTCACCTTAATGGAGACATTATCCTTTGTGATGACATCCTGGGGAGGAACATCCATGGCCACAAGGCGAAGACTAATCCTAATTAACTTATCAATAATCGGGATAATGATAACAAGCCCTGGGCCTTTTGGTCTTTTTAATACCCTCCCTAACCTAAAAACAACTCCCCTCTCATACTCTCTCAAGACTTTGATGGCCGTGCTTAAAAAAAGTATAATCAATATTATGGCAAGAATGTAAAACATGATGACCTCCTCATTTAATTGATTATTGACAATTGCCGATTGGCATTTAATAACCTCTACTCTTGAGAATCTTCAATTAATACCTTTTCGACTATCAACTCAAGGCCCTTTGATCCTATAATCCGTACTTTTTCCCCTTGTTCAACAACCTCTGTGCTGGTAGCCTTCCAATATTCCCCGTGAGTAAAAATTAACCCAACAGGGTCAATTTTTTTCTCTACCACACCCGTGTCACCAATCAATCCTTCCATCCCACTTGTTGGTTTTCCCCTATAGGCCCTAAATGCCAAAAAGGCAACTGCAATAAAAAAACCACCTACCAGGAAAATAGTGGGCATCATAAGGTTTAAGGATACCCTAATATTTTCAAAAAGCATTATCGAGCCAAGGATCAGTGAAATGAGACCAGCAACAGATAAGAGGCCATAGCTTGAAACCTTTATTTCTGCTATAAAAAATATAATAGCCAGGGCGATAAGGAGAAGCCCTGCATAATTTACTGGCAATGTCTGAAAGGCAAAGAAGGCCAATATAAGCGAAATAGCACCTATAACGCCCGGAAGTATTGCACCAGGATGTGACAGCTCAAAATAAAGGCCTGCCATTCCAATCATCATAAGGATATAGGCTATATTTGGATTGCTGATAGTATTGAGCACCCTATCTCTCCATCCCGGAGTAACATAGACCAATTTCAGCCCCTTGGTCTCTAATGTTACTTTGCCTTTACTCAATGCTATTTCTCTGCCATCTAAAAGGGCTAAAAGATCATCTATATCCTTTGCCACCAGATCAACTACCTTCTTTTTGACTGCGACATCTGCTGTTATGCTCACGCTTTCCCGGATAGCCTTCTCAACCCATTCCTGATTCCTTCCTCTATCTTTCGCAATGCTCCTGACATATGCAACCATATCATTGACCACCTTTTCAGACATGGTTTTATTAATCTCTTTGCCACCGGCACTGACAGGATGAGCCGCACCTATGTTTGTTTGAGGGGCCATAGCTGCAATATGAGCCGCTACTGTAATCATAACCCCTGCTGATGCTGCTCGTGCGCCCCTTGGTGCCACATACACTACAACCGGGACAGAAGAATTCAATATAGCCTTCACAATGCCTCTCATAGAGGTATCAAGCCCACCTGGAGTATCCAGCCTAATGATGACTAACTTGTGTTTACTAACTTCAGCACGCTTCAGACCCTTGATTACAAATTGTGCTGTAGCAGGATTAATAGTGCCCTCAAGTTCAATCACCATGGCACTATTTTTCTCGGCATGGACAGTATGGATAAAGATCGCTATTGTGAAGACAGCAACAATGATGATAAAAAAAGGTTTTTTGAATTTTTCTTTAATCTCTTAACTCCCTCGGGTCTTTTAGCCCTAACTTTTTCATGATTTGTTGCATATCCTCCCAAACAGCTTTTTTAGCTTGAGGATACCTTAATAGGTAGGCTGGGTGATAGGTAGGCATTAAAGGAATACCCCGAAATGACTGCCACTGACCCCTTTCCCTTGTTATCTTAAAATCTTCACGTACCAGGCTCTGAGCAGATATTCTGCCAATAGCACAGATGATCTCTGGTTGAATTAAAGAAATCTGGGCCTCTAAAAAAGGAAGGCACATTTCTATCTCATCTCTCTCTGGATCCCTATTATGTGGAGGATGACATTTAACTATATTACAGATATAGACCTCTTCTCGTGTCAAACCCATAGCCTGTATAATATCGGTAAGTAGCTTCCCTGCCTTGCCTACAAAGGGTTTGCCTGTTAAATCTTCGTCCATTCCAGGGGCCTCACCAACAAAGACAAGTCTGGCTTGTGGCGGTCCCTCACCAAAGACGATGTTTTTTCTTTCTTTACTCAGTCTGCACTTATCACAATTATTGATAAAATTTTCTAATTCCTCAAGACTATTACAGGAAAAATTCTCTTTTAAAGGTTCTATAGCTAATTGAAGGCCCTTTCTAAGATAATGGAGACTATGAGGAGACAAAGTTGGGGCATCAAGTCCAATCTCCTGACTGTGTATCAACTGTTTTTTTACCTGACCGAGCAAATCTATTAACTCTTCTCTTGCATCCATTCCGTTTGTAGGTACTTTATTCTGTCAAGTATTTTATCCGCCACCTCATCCTTTGACGTTAGGGGTACCACTTCCTCGTTTCCTTTGCTATCAATCATTCTAACCTCGTTTGTCTCCGCCGCAAATCCCCTATCATCTTTTGAGACATCGTTAAGGACAATTAAATCCAGGTTTTTCTTTTGTATCTTATTCAGCGCATTTGCTACATGATCAGTCGTCTCTGCAGCAAAACCAACCAATATACTATCTCCCTTGTCCTTACCGAGCTCTGCCAGAATATCTGGTGTGGGTATCATCTCTACGATTGTTTTTCCTGCTTTCTTTTTCTGCTTTTCTTTGGCCTTGTTCAGAGGTTTGAAATCACATACAGCTGCGGCTTTGATAATCACATCCTTGTCCCTATAGTGATCCATGACCGCTTCTCTCATCTCTTCGGCTGTCTCAACATTAAGCATATGTATCCCTTTTGGTGGATCAAGATGCGTTGGTCCAGCTACCAGTGTAACATCTGCTCCTCTCCTTCGTGCAGCCCTTGCTATAGCATAGCCCATCTTGCCTGTAGATTTATTCGTTATCATCCGCACTGGATCAATATATTCAATTGTTGGGCCTGCAGTAATAAGCGTTGTTAATCCTTGAAAATCCTTATTGGCAAGCAAACATTGTATCTCTTCCATAATAGTCAATGGATCAGGAAACCTGCCCAATCCAATAACACCAGTAGCTAACATACCCTCTTCTGGTTCCATTATTATCTTTCAAGCTCAGGATATTGGACTGGACTATGCTATTTGCATACATTTCTTTATTCATAGCCGGACAGATAAGTATCGGAGTAGTGGCAGCCAGCATGAGGGTGGAAAGAAAATCATCTCCAATTCCATGAGCAATCTTTCCTATAAAATTTGCCGTGGCTGGTGCAATTACTATACAATCGCTCTCCTGCCCTAATGATACATGATCAATTGATGTTCCAGGCTGTGAAAACATATCCTCTATTACCCTATTTTCAGAGAGCGTTTCAAATGTGAGAGGGTTTACAAACCATGTGGCATTTTCGGTCATTGCCACGTATACTATTGCACCAGCCTTCTTTAAATGCCTTACCAACTCAGCAGATTTATAAACTGCTATACTTCCAGTTATACCAAGGACTATTTTTTTACCACCTATATTGGCCATGGAAAAAATTTTCTTCTGCTTATTATAAATTGATTTTACATCAACATTGTGACATTAGCATAGGCACTGCTTCTATTTAACGGGAAAATATATGTTTTGGCAACAAAAAACTAAATATGTATTTTTCTTCTAAGGTAATTTTAAGGGATTAGAGCCTCTTTTTGGGTGACTAAATGAGGAGCATTAGCGCTATTATCATAGGCAAAATATAATGGTTGGATTATTTGTTTAAAAGAAGAAAGAGATCATCTTTTTTAACGCCATAAAATCTTATTTTTTTTAGCCTTGATCTATGGCCGGATATAATCTCTACTTTTTCTTTCGCAACCTTTACGGATTTGGATAGTAATAGTATCAAATCCCTATTTGCTAATCCATCAACAGGGGCTGATTTCACCTTCACCTTTAAGATATCCCCTTCAAAACCAACTATCTGATTTATGGAAGAACGGGGTAGCACTTTAACTGAAACAACAGGATCACCCATTATCTCGCACCGAGCTGCACTGCGACCTGGAGTAAACTGTCAACTACAAAGGTTTTAACAAAAATAATTGCCAAAATAACAAGAATGGGTGAAAAATCAAAACCAGCAAAATTTATCGGTAACCTTCTTCTAATCGCATAGAGCACAGGTTCAGTTACCGTATATAAGAATCTCACAATAGTATTGTATGGATCGGGATTCACCCAGGAGATTATAGCCCTACCAATGATAATCCACATATAGATAGTTAAGCCTATGTTCAGTATTTTTGCTAGGGCTATTAGAAAATTGGCTACAATAAACATTTTTTGTCTCCGAATATATGCACCCTATTACGTAACGTATTGGGTTCTCAGTAATGAGACCTTTGTATAACCAATATTTTTTTTAAAGAGGATGGGCTTTTCTTCAGTTCCAAGGCTCCCGGGCTGGTCTTTTCTGCAACTTATCTGCGGGGGAGTTTTGCCCCCTCCGCATTGCCCCAACACATTGGGGCCTGCGGTTTCCCCCACTAATAAGTTGCGAAAATACAGCGCCCTTACACCAGTCACTTCATAAAAGTCCATCCTCTTTCTTAGGGTGTCAGGAAATGTCAGGTTTTTCAAAGGCCTCACGATATCTGTATTTTTCAGTGAAATATACGCCAATTGTAAAAAAAGGCATCAAAAAATCATGGTATAGTTTGAGGGTGCTAGAGCAGGTCATAAGCCGGGTTCTGTTTCCCGTATTAGTTACCCTTTACGGGACAATGGTCATTCATCTATTCCCACTATTGCTAATGGGATAAAGCAACCTACCCAGGGACTCGGACGGGTAGCCCTCAAACGTCCCTCTATTTGGTCTTGCTCCGGGTGGGGTTTACCAAGCCTCCGATGTCACCACCAGAGCGGTGAGCTCTTACCTCACCTTTTCACCCTTACCTGGCACTTTATCAGCATGTGATTTAAACCACATGCTGAGTGTCAGGCGGTATATTTTCTGTGGCACTTTCCTTCCCGTCACCGGGACTCCGTGTTACGGAGCACCCTACCCTCTGGAGCCCGGACTTTCCTCCCTTCGTTAGGGTTAGGTTTTGGCCTAACCCCTCTCGAACAGCGACCATTTGCCCTGCTCTAACACCACTACACTTTTTATTTTTGATTGCCAATTGATTAAAAGTCTAAAATCCCTAAGTCTCTCTCTCGTCTCCCCAATAAATAATCCTATTGCAATTCGGGCAACTTTTTATAGAGCCTCCCTTAATTAATTCGTTGTATTGCTGGGGTGGAATCCCTAAGTTACACCCTTGACAAATGGCGTTTATTGCCTGAGTTACTACTCTACCTCTCAAATTTTCCCTTAATCTATTATACCTTTCCAATAAATTCTTATCAACATTTTGGTACAATTGAACCCTTTTTCCATTAAGAGATTGCACCTCTTTGTCAAGATCTCTCATTCTCTGCGAAAATTCCTCTTGTTTGTTTTTGTATTCTTTTTGAGACTCCCTCCAGGTAACATTATTATCAGCGCACTCCTCTTCCTGAATCTCAATATCCTCCATACATTTTATCACTACTTCTTCTTTTTCGAAAATAAGTTCTTTAAGCTATTCAATCTCTTTCAAAACTGCTTGATATTCCTTATTTGTCTTGACATCATTAAGCCTTGACTTGCTTTTTTGAAATTTGATCTCTACCTCTTCCAGTTCCCTCTCAACTGTCCTCCTCACTTTTTTCAGCTCCTCAATGGTAGATAAATCTTGTTCCATGGTATTGCTTAAAAGATCAAGATTCTCTTTTAATCTCTCTATCTCTTTTGGGGATTCGTCTTTCTCCCTTTTTATCTCATCAAATCTAATATCAATTGACTGTATCATCAAGAGTGCCTCAAGTTCTTTATCCAATTTCACACCTTTGTTAGTATGTATCCAAAAAAATGAGAGGGTGTCCTATTTTTAAAAGGCACCCTCGTTTCCTTGCGATAAAAGTATTATAAGACACCCAGCAATACTCAAGCATCTTTTACTATCTAATGGGCCCACCTGGTCTCGAACCAGGGACCTACCGGTTATGAGCCGGTGGCTCTGCCAGCTGAGCTATG
>JAFDDS010000192.1 GCA_019310745.1 Deltaproteobacteria bacterium
CGCGAAGTTGGACACATACTCCTGATGGGAGATGACGTTCTTCTTCAGCTCATAGGCCTTGTTATGATAGTTGGTGACAAAGAACGTGTAGTCATCCGTGCCATCCTTTACCTTACCCAGGGTGGAAACCATCTCTGCCTCGTTGCCATTGCCGATGTAGTATTTCTCACCGTTTGCCACCCAGGTGCCGTCTTCCTTGGGGGTCAATGCGGTCTCTGTGGAGTAGATGTCGGCGCCGTGCGTCCGTTCGGACAGGCCAAAGGCGAAGATGGCCCCTTCTTTCAGGAGCTTGGCGGCCTTGCTTTTTGCCTTCTCGTTCGGACTCATCCAGATGGGACCCAGTCCGAGAATGGTCACCTGGAAACAGTACCAGTACCCCAGCCCATAAAAGGCAAGGAGTTCGCTGTACTCGCTGTTGCGTGCTGTATCCCAGCGGCAGTCGGGATCTCCGTCCGCGTATTCTTTCGGTGTGAGCAGCTTTGCAAATATCTGCTCTTTGCCGATGAAATCGACGAATTCTTTATACCAGATCTTTTTGTTGTAGTCGTCGAGAAGCCTTTCCTTTCCCATCTTCTCAAAAAATGCAACGGTCTTTTCCATAATTGCGCCAGAACCCTCATCTGCCATAAGACATTGATACTTCTTGGGTTGGATCAAAAAATTCATACCACGCTCCTTTTATGAGATATCTCCAAGGTTTTAACGCATGGAGGTTTCTATCCGAATACTTACATCAGCTTTCGTAGCATTATTCTTACATACACGATTGTGTCCCAAAAAGTAATATCTTTTGTAAAATGATTGTTTACGGTTCTTTTACGGGCCTGACCCCACATTCACTTAATAATTTTATTACGATAGGACTATAAGCCTTGCTTTTTGTAGTGCCTGGCCAGCTCAGTGTATTCTTTAACTCCCTCTTGTATCCACAATAATTGCTGCTTAGTGGGCTGTCCTTTAATTTTTCCGGGTGAACCGACCACTAATGAATTATCAGGAATTTTCATTCGCTGTATCACAAGGCATCCTGCCCCGATGATACAAAAATTGCCAATTTCAACATCATGGAGGATTGTTGCATTCATGCCAATGAGGACATTGCTTCCGATTTTACGGCCGTTCATGGTAGCACCATGTCCGAAAAATACCCTGTCTCCTATGAAAACATCGCAATAAATGGAGGATGGTGTCCCTGAATGAATGACACAATTATCTTCAATAGAGGTGTTTCTGCCTATTTTTATGCTGCCAAAATCACCCCTGATCACCGCACCTGGGAAGACGTTGGAGTCCTCACCAATTTCCACATCTCCAACCACATAGGCCGCTTCGCTGACAAAGGCTGATTCCGCTATTCTGGGTGTCTTACCATTAAATTCTCTTATCATCGTATTTGACCTCCTCAACTGCCCTTATTATAGACCTGTTATGCTGGCAGTCAAGTTTGGTGTCTGTGAAAAGACTCCTTTTTTTACATGGATTAAGAAGCTCAGGAATTCAATTGATGAAATCTATCCAGGTGCACATCTCTTTACTGCATCAGCCACTATTCATATGATTGAAATTCCACGATTCAAATTGTAACCTCAGATAAAATTTACCGATTTTGCCTCAAGACTTGCCCGCCGTTTTTCTTGCGGACTGGAGGGTTCACCCGCCTATGGAGAGTTTGACCCCAAATTCATTTACACTTAGATTACCAGAAAGCTTCAATATTAGTAGTTGAAGCAATGTATTAGTTCGATGCTACACTCAGCAATAATAACGCAATATTTCCCCCACCGAAAATTTCCTTCTTATCGACATTGAATCGAAAAGGTTCGATCAACCCTTGCAATCCTCCACTCGCGAGAAAATTACGTCCATTTAAAAGGTGCTCACGACCGCCAAAAATCTCCAAGAAGGTAATAAATGCTTTAACAATCCAACCGTTCGGAAAGCGAATAGGCCCTGTATGGAAGTCTGTAAGTAGTAGATTTCCGTCATTCTTCACCACCCGAACCATTTCATTGATTACAGATGATCTCCTGTTGTTTGGCATTTCGTGCAGGGTATAAGATGACAGAACAAGATCGAAGAACCCATCTTGGAATGGCATGTGTGCTGCATCACCTAATCGAAGGTCTGCAGACCCACCGAATTTATTCCATGCTCTTCCCAACATTGACGGAGATAGGTCAATACCATACATTTCACATCCAGCTTCGCCATAGGGTTTTAGATCAGCACCGGTCCCGCAGCCAACATCTAATACCTTCATCCCAGGAATAGGAGGAGCAAGATTTAATCGAATTCTCTTAATGATCGAGTTTGTAGGCCCGATGACGAGGTCATAAATAGGTACAAACTTCCGATATGGATCCTTGGGCATCGCTCCCCCTATCACTAAACATTGGGGTTTTCATTCTTCACAACGTTAGCAATTGCATTAAAAAAAAGCTATTTTCCCATAAAATAGTGTCAAAAATGAACCAGGCTGTTTATTTTGGGATTCATTGATTTTATTTAACCGGGGTCAACAATGTCACCAAAGCCACAGGTTAATAAGGGGAGGCTAAAACCTAAAAGTAAACCGCGAACTTGCCTTGTGTACAACGTGCCCGAAGTCTCTGATCCAGCGGGTTTCTTCCTCTGACAAGGGACCTTTTTCCCGAAGATTACGTAGGTTCTCTTGGAGTTGCTGGTGGTTTTTAGGGCCTGTGAGCACCAGATCCACATGAGGATTGGAAAGACAGAAGCGATAGCAATCAGCTGCAGTCATGATAGATCCGTTCCAACCTTTTGGACGCTTAAGGAGACCACGCCATCGCGTGGCTGTGTAGGCGACAATAGCCGGTTTGCGTTTGGGGAGGTGAGGAAAGATGTCCTGCTCGGCACCTGAATGAGCGGCATTATAACGGATCATGAGCAGGTCTAATGGAGAATCTTCGGCGAGTTTGCCCGCCCGTTTCCGGTCGTGAATGCTTACCCCAATGGCCCGAATCATGCCTGACTCCCGAAGGGATATCAACGCGTCAATCGTGGATGGCGTCCAGGCGCTCGCACGACCAAGCCAATAAAGCTGAAAAACGTCGAGATAGTCCGTTCCGAGCTTCTGAAGCAATCGCTCGCAGGCGCGCCTGATACTCCCACCAAAATATCC
>JAFDDS010000193.1 GCA_019310745.1 Deltaproteobacteria bacterium
CACCACAGAATAGTATCCTTTTTGAGAAAATACATTTACCCTGAAACGTGCCTTTCCAGCCAACTGATATGATAAGTCACAGGAGCCTTCAGTGAGAAGGGTTTTGGTGAGCCTTCTGTCATTATTAATCATATTAAGGGCAAATATTTCTGCCTGAAAGGGAGTTAATCGGCCAACAGGAGGCTTAAGAGAAACTGGCTTCAGATCTCCAGATGATTCTACCTGAAATGGTTTGTCTACTGTGATATTCAGATCGGAGACATTTTCATATGACTCCAGCATAGCCCCCAGCACATGATCTATCTGTTGTTTTCTCATTTCTATGCTCCTTTATATTTAGACCTCTGTAAAATCTTCAGGAGGTTTTTTGAGAAATGGAAGAAATTTAGACTTGTCGTTACATTTTGCATATGCCTCTTCTGCACTGATCCTCTTTTTGGTTAAATGTTCCATGATAGAATCATCTAATGATTGCATTCCGTGTTTCTTTCCAGTCTGGATAGCGGATGGGATCTGAAATGTTTTTCTCTCCCGTATCAGGTTTCTCACTGCAGGGGTGGCAATCATAATCTCGAGGGCTGCAACCCGGCCCATCGAATCCATGCCTGCTCTATCAATTCTTCGAAACAGACTCTGGCATACCACTGCTCTCAGTCCATCTGATAAGGTACTTCGTATCTGTTCCTGTTGTTCGTTAGGAAACACATCTATCACCCTGTCCACTGTCTTGGCAGCAGAAGATGTATGGAGGGTGCTAAATACAAGGTGGCCTGTTGAGGAGGCTTCGATTGCAAGCTCGATTGTCTCCAGGTCTCTCATCTCGCCAACCAGTATAATGTCGGGATCCTCCCGAAGTGCTCCCCTCAATGCAGCGGAAAATGTTCTTGTATGCAATCCGACCTCTCTGTGATTTATTACGGCCTTTTGGCTTACATGAACGAACTCGATTGGATCCTCAACCGTAATGATATGATCCTTCCTATTCTTGTTGGCCTCATTGATTATGGCTGCAAGCGTGGTTGACTTTCCACACCCAGTTGGTCCTGTTACCAGGACAAGCCCTCTTGGCAGTGTAGCCAGCTGTCGGATAACTGGTGGAAGGCCGAGATCTTCGCAGGTAAGAATTTTATCAGGTATCTCTCTAAACACTGCACCCACACCTCTTTTCTGTCGAAAGAAATTTGCCCTGTAACGAGCTAATCCCGGTATCTCATAAGCAAAGTCAACATCTCCTGTCTCTTCAAATACCTTGATTTTGTGCTCAGGGGCTATTTCGTAGAGCATGGTCTTGAGGTTATCGTCATCCAATTCCTTGTATTTTACCCTTTCCAGATCCCCCCTGATTCTCAAAACAGGTTGTTGACCGGCTGCAAGATGAAGGTCTGAGGCTTTTTGATCATTCATGAGCTTAAAAAAAGCATCAATTTGGGCCATAATTATCTCCCTTTAAATATAGCAATTAAACAAGCCACCTATCCTTATATTTGTTATGTATATCATATAGATGATTGTCTTCAAACATTATTTTTTATGCAATTAAGGAAATTCGCCGTATTGCTATGCAGCATTCCTTTGAAAAGCGAGAAACCCTTGACACGAGTTGAAATGTAAAATATAAAAAAACATCCCTCAACGTATACCATGTATCACATTGAGAAGGAGAAAGGGGTATCATGAAAGAATTAGAAGGAATTCTTATGCCATTCAAGAGAAAATCACAACAGACAATACCGGCACTTCAGGCAGTGCAAGAAAAATTAGGGTATTTGCCAAAAGAAGCAATAGAAGATGTTGCTCAGACCTTAGGTTTACCTGCTGGGGAAGTGTATGGAGTGGCTACCTTCTATGCCCAGTTCCGTTTAAAACCAATAGGGAAACATATCATCACCGTATGCAGAGGGACTGCCTGTCATGTAAGCGGTAGTTTAGGTATCTTAAAGGAGCTTGAAAGAATACTCGGTATATGTGCAGGTGAGACAGACGAAAACAGAGAGTTTACATTGCAGACAGTAGCCTGCTTTGGCGCCTGCGCGATAGCGCCGATAACAGTGATAGAAACATTAGGCGTACCAGGAAGAAAGGTCCATGGATACATGTCAAAGGTGAAGGCAGCCGATCTCATTGATGCGATCAAAGGAGAAATTACTGAAGAAGCTGCGCAGGCTGTTTAACATGAGGGAACTATGACCATTGAAGAATTACAACACAGGGCTCAAAAAAAATACAAAGAGATAGAAGAGGGCCCTCGTTCATTAATTCGTGTTGGTACTGCAACATGTGGTCTGGCAGCAGGTGCAGGAGAGGTAATAGAGGCAATAGAAAAGGAGGTAAACACGTTACACGTCAATGTAACCATACTTCATGTAGGGTGTATTGGCTGCTGTTATGCCGAACCTCTTGTTGACATCAAAAAACCTGGAAAACCAAGAATAATGTATCGCAATGTTACACCAGATACGATACGGGAGATAATCAAGGATTATTTAGTTGATAATAATCCACGACCTGACCTGGCAATGGGTACTATTGGCAATGGAGAGGTTGATGGTATTCCCAGCTTTTTTGACTTACCATACTATAAACCTCAAGTACGACTAATCACTGAAAATTGCGGCACTATCGAGCCCAGAGATATAGACCAATATATTGCCAACGGCGGGTTTGAGGGTTTACACACGGCATTGTCTATGAAACCCGAAGAGGTAATAGCGGCGGTAAAAACATCAGGCCTAAGGGGGCGCGGTGGTGCGGGGTTTCCCACGGGGTTAAAATGGGATTTCTGCCGCAAAGCACACGGTTCGCCGAAATACCTGATATGCAATGCCGATGAGGGAGATCCTGGGGCCTTTATGGATCGCTCCGTATTAGAAGGTGATTGTTATCGTGTATTAGAAGGAATGTTAGTTGGAGGATATGCCATTGGTGCGTCTGAGGGGTATATCTATTGTAGGGCAGAATATCCATTGGCTGTAGAATTGATTACAAATGCCATCAATCAAATGAAAAAAGATGGTCTTGTTGGTGATACTATTTTGGGAAGTGATTTTAGCTTTCAGTTTCATTTATTTTTAGGAGCAGGAGCATTTGTCTGTGGCGAAGAAACGGCCCTGATAAATTCCATTATGGGAAAGGCCGGTCGTCC
>JAFDDS010000194.1 GCA_019310745.1 Deltaproteobacteria bacterium
CGTTTATCAACGCTGTTGTACAAGAAATCACCCAGCGTTTGAAAATAAGAGGCTTCTGGAGCTCCCGCCTCAACGAATTGCTGGCTTATGGGTATCAGCGCATTAGCCCCTATCTTGGATACGGTAAAAGTGATTGCTGCTACCAAAAAACATCCCAGGGCCATAAGAGCGATGATCTTGTACTCTTTGTAAAAGACGACATAATACAAAACACCCATGGCAATGACTGCTAAGCTTTCAACCAGTGCAACCAGATTGGCGATCCGCATCCGGGTGGGGTTTTTGGAAATATTCACGAGGATATCGGATATACTGCCGGATCCAACTGCTGATGCAAGGAAGCCACCCATGATCATGATGCTAACAAAAACCATCACTTGCGCTGCGCCTAAGAGCCTGACGGTATTCATATCTGTGTTCATTTTTTCTCCTTTTTTAATTGTTCCTTACAGTTACCTTTTTAGGTTTTGTTAATATGTTCCACAGTTATGACTACATTTCCCTTTTTATGCCCTTTTTCAACATACCGATGAGCTTCAGCAGTCTGTTCCAGAGGATAGGTTCTATCGATGGCCATTTTTAGCTTCCCTGCCTCAACAAGCTCTTTGAGGAAAATCAAATTTTCAGCACTTAATTTTTCTTTCCCCAAATCACCTGCCCGCCCGTATATCCCGTTCGGAGTAAGTGCTTTCCTGCATTTTGATTTCGATAGTTTTATAACGGCATCAAAGATAAAATCATAAAGCTCTCCGCTTTTTGTAAAATCCTCTTTGGTGTAATCAATGACTTTATCAGCTCCCAGAGATTTCACCATTTCTAGATTCGTGGTACTGCATACCCCGGTAACTACCGCTCCGTAGTACTTGGCAATTTGTACAGCAGCTGTGCCAACACTTCCAGAAGCGCCATTGATAAGGACTTTTTGCCCGCTCTGAATATTTCCCATATTTCTAAGGGAAAGCAATGCGGTTAATGCCCCGGAAGCAACGCCGGCTGCGGCCTCGGCATAGGTATTATTAGCTGGTTTCATTGCCAGCACCCCGTCTTCAGGCAGACATTTGTATTCGGCATTACCACCAAAAATAAAGCCGGGAAAGGTAGATGCAAAAACCTGGTCACCTTTCTTAAAAAGTTTTACGTCTTTGCCCACAGCTTCGACCTCCCCGGCTATCTCAAACCCCGGTATTTTTGGGCTTTTTGGTTTTAGGAGACCAAAGTAAAATCTTACGAGAAATGGGTCAGCTTTTCGAATTTTAATATCCCCTATCGTTACTGATGTCGCAAATACTTTGATAAGTACTTCATTGTCTTTGGGAACAGGTTTTTCTACATCTTTGAGTTGAAGAACATCCGGTGATCCATATTTTGTCCATACAATCGCTTTCATTAGTATTCCTTCTAATTTCCTTATTTGGTTATTTTCTCAATTGTAGCCGAATTTACATCCTGCAAGTTGCAAAACCTAACGACAAAGCTCAGCGGCGGCGGTTAGCCGTCCGCTGGAGCGCCTTGTTAGCCATTTGCTTTGAATCCTTCATGAAACAAGACATTGCCTTGCGGAATATTTCCGTCAAACGAAAGAGCGAAGAACACTTCCTGGGGAACGCCTTCGTGGACTAATCCTTCAACATTCTTAAACCCAAATTGGCGATAGTATTGTGGATGCCCGACCAGGCAACAACCTTTCGCTTCGAGGTTTTTCAAGCGTGACAACCCTTCTTGTATGAGTGCCTTTCCAATGCCTTTGCGCTGAAAGTCTGGATGTACTGAAACCGGACCGAGTCCATACCAATCTTTGGTGCCGTCCGACATGATTACAGGAGAGAATGCAATATGTCCCACAACAATGCCATCTGCCTCCGCGACCAATGATACGGTTAAGGCTTTCGCTGATCGTAGTGCATCAATGATGAACTGTTCAGTGTGATTACTAATCTCCATCGTTTCAAATGCTGCGATAGTCACCTCTGAGATGACCGCAAAATCAGTGCTTTTCTCGTCTCTAATCAGAACATTTTGTATCATCTTGGTAATTTCCTCTTCTTTGTGTGATGTGGCTAACTGGTTGATAACCAAACATCTTAATGATTTAATTCAACCATACTCATACTATACGAATCAGATTTGAGACATATTACGGATCTAGTCATCCTAGAGAACATTATCAACACTAAATCAAGGTATAGTGTAATTTATAGGAGCGTATCCCTAAATATATCGCGATAAATGATTATATCAATAACTATCAACCCCCAAAACACCCCCACCCATTTGACACGTGGTTATATATGATATAGGACAATCATAAAAGTGAACATGGGGGTGCAAAAACAACTAAAAAACTGATCCCTGATGCCCGAGCCATGGGATACCGGTTCAAGTAATAGCACACATGTCAGTGATGTCGCCCCGCAGGTCCTCCAGGTCAATCCTGATCTTCTCTTCTGCTGTGTATTGACGTCGGGTTTTACGTTGAATATGGCTAATTTTGGCTTCTGTCGATACTTTCTTGGCCATGATATTCTCCTTGTTGGTTTATGTTTTTGGCCTTCGAGTATCTTTTATTCTAAACCCCCATGTTGTCCAATAATTTCTGAAACGCTACAATTGGGTACGCACTTCTCAAACACAGTGATAGCGTCATAGAAGCCTACATGGTCTCTCTCTACATCTCCCCAAGAATCAAACTGCGCTACAAGAGTAAGGCCATGCTTTTCGAGTAGCTCACAAAACAATGCAGATGTCATGCGACTCCTCCAGGCGCCATGTCGTCCTCCCTCTTTTGCATGGTGTATTATACCTCGTCCCCCTTTGGTCAAGACCCGACTGAGTTCTGTCAAGTAGATATCTGTCTCACGTGGATTGATGTGGACGAAAACATCAAATGACCAAACGTAATCAACAGTTTCGTCGGGAATGAAGCCTAGGCTTGATCCGTCATTTACATAGAATTCGATGTTGTCACATTCTGCGAAGCGTTTCTTACACAAGTTGATGCATTTCTGTGAGAGATCTACAAGGATGAGATGTTTTGCTATTCCCTGGAGGACCACTGTCCATCTCCCTGCCCCAGGGCCAATCTCTAGAACGGTCTTTCCTGGCTCGATGTACTTGAGCATCACA
>JAFDDS010000001.1 GCA_019310745.1 Deltaproteobacteria bacterium
TTTCAACTCGAGAATCTCAAAATTCGAGGGATTCGTAGGAATATCCACGGAAAACCCGGCTACCCTTGCCCCAATATTGAGCAGCCATGCGCACAGCCAGGAGCCCTTAAAGCCAGTATGGCCTGTCACAAGAACCCGTCGATTGTTGTAAATCCCGGAAAACATGATAGATTTATTGCAACTACCTAACCAATTAAGCTGATATACGCATAACCGACAACAGAAGAACGGCCCATGCCTTCCAGTTAAACGGGCTTAGAGAAAGCGCCTTCTGTGAATACCCAAATGCTTTTGAAAACATACGGCCATTAAGAAGGGCATGAGCTGCCACTGAACAGATTCGACTTTTTCCACGTCTCACCCGGTTTTTTGATTCAGGATTTTCTTTTAGCCATAACCCCAAATGGTATTCACAGACGCGAATATATGCTTTAGCATGAATTTCGGCATTACTACTAATGTTCTTGCCATGGACATGCCACTCGCCCAGGATCTTGTTAATAAAATAGAATGCACCCGCTTTTGAAAGCCGGATCCAGTACTCATAATCTTCTACGGTGATGAAATCCTTTCGCTCCGAAAATCCGCCGGTGGAAAGGGCGACGTCTTTTCGCAGAGTGACCGCGGAGGGCGAAAGGCAGTTCCCGCAAAAAAGCAGGCTTTCATAAACATCCGGTTTGGAAGGCACGTGGCGGAGAATTTTCCCCGCTTTTCCATCAACCACCTTCCGTTCATCGTGGCAAATCAAAACGGCATCCTGATTTTCAAGAATCGCAGAATGAACCGATTCAAGCTTTTCCGGTAACCAAACATCATCCGAATCTAAGAAGGCGATCCATTTTCCTCGAGACTTCCGGATACCGATATTTCGCGAATAGGCAATAACGCCGTGATTATTGACTTTAAAAACAGAAAGCCTGGGATCATCAATGGCTCCCAGGACCCGGGAGGTATGGTCCGTTGAAGAGTTATCTACAACTATGATCTCAAAATCCTGATCAGTCTGCTCCAGGACCGTAGATAAGGCCCTCTCAAGAAGTCCAGCGCAATTGTAGGTGGGGATGACCACTGAAAAAAAGGGAGGTGTCGTCATTTCTGATCCCCCCATTTCTTGCAAATCTCCAAGGTGTCATCTATTTCCTGATCAAAAGAATTCCGCCAGACAAAACCGGTCTCTTTCAAGCGTGACACATCAAAAATGAACTCGTTTGACTCTTGCGCGCCCGTTTCATTTGAAAAAAATACCTCTGGTTTTTCTCCCCATAACACCTTACATCGCCCTGCAATGCGCTCGGCGACCTCACGGATACTCAAGTTAACAGAACTTCCCACATGGATGGTCTGATCGTCAGGCCAGTTCTCGGAACGACTAGCCAGGAATAACAATGCCCGGACAGTATCCTCAAGGGTAATGAAATTCCTCTTCTGATACCCTGCTGACTTCAGGTAAAGCCGATTGGACGTGACCGCCTGCCTGCACAAATCATTAAAAACCAGAGACCACTTTGCTGCATCAAGGGCAACAGGCTTTCCGAATGCATTGGAGAGGCGTACATTGAGGACAGGGATATTCCTATGTGAGCAAAAGGCACGGGTTACGATTTCGCTGAAAAGGTGGCCTACGGCATAAGGATGAACGGGTCTCGGGGGGAAGGTTTCGGTAACCAGTCCCTTGGCGCTCGATCCGTACACATGAATTGTGGAAACATTAAGGATCGGGATCTCTTCTGGTGTATTGGCCACTGCATCCACAAGGGCCCAGGTATTCTCCCCGCCTGCCCTCAAGGCTGAAACCGGGTCGGAGCCCGAAATGGACGCATCCGGTGCAGCTAAGTGGAACACAAAGTTGATATCCTCAATGGCCTTGAGCCATGCATCCCTGTTGAGTGACTCAATTTGCAGGATCTCCCACTTCTTGGCCCACTGAGGGCAGGATTCAATAGGACGGCGGGTGGTTACCCTAACGCGATTTCCTTTGTTCAGCAGATACTCAACCAGGCGGCCACCCAGATAACCCAGGCCTCCTGTCACTAAATAAAACATGCCTTCTCGACCCTTACTGTCTAATCGGGTGTCTTCCAGGGGGCCTTACCCGATTGCCAAATTCTTTTGAGAAACGTGTAATCCCTGAATGTGTCCATGCACTGCCAAAAACCCGTGTGATGATAGACGCGCAGTTCATCGTCATCCGCAAGTTTCTCAAGAGGGACCCTTTCCAGCACACAATCCTCCCGGTCCTCTAAGTAGTCAAAAAAACGCCTTGAGAAAACGAAATATCCTCCGTTGATCTGGCTGCCGGTGGACCCAGGCTTTTCCTGAAATGACAGGACGCTATTCCCTTCAATATAAAGCTCGCCATAACGAGACGGAGGGGAAACCCCGGTCACCGTTCCTATCTTTCCGTTGGCCTTGTGAAATTCGAGAGTGTCACTGATATTCAGATCGGTGAGACCATCCCCGTAAGTCAAAAAGAACAGATCTCCATCGATGTATTTCTCTATTCTCTTCACCCGGGCCCCTGTCATGGCTTCGTCACCAGTATCCACCAACGTCACCCGCCAGTCCGGGATCTCCCGCTTTCCATAAAACTCGCATTCACCCGTTCTCAAATTAACCGTAAAATTACAGTTCTGCATGGCATAGTGATAAAAATATTCCCTGACTACCTCACCCTTATATCCGAGGCATAGGATAAAATCATTGAACCCGTAATATGCATAAGTCTTCATAATGTGCCACAGCATCGGCTGCCCCCCGATCTCAACCATCGGCTTTGGGCGAAACTCAGTTTCCTCTCGTAATCGCGTGCCCTTCCCTCCACATAAAATAACAACTTTCATAGAACCCCCATATTAATACCTTGTACCAAAAAATATTTTAAATAGTCATCTTGCAATTTTATCGAAAAATTATTGTCTTAAAAATCATTTATGTAATTATGTATCCTGCTTATCAGTTTAATAACGCTCCCTTTATTTGCCTTTTTTAAATCAGGAATATGTTGTAGGGTCTGCACCGACCAGTAGCCGTCGAATGTGTTGTCATTGAATACCAGAGATGTAGCGTCACCATGAACTAAAAAGATACTGATGTTCACCAGTTTGCCCAAAATATTCTTGGCGTGATAGAATTTCCTTTCACAAGATCCACAATGATTACGCTTACGTCCGGCCGCAGATCACTGATTCTTCTCCAGTGCCAACCCCAACAACCTCCCATATCAACAACTACACCGTATGGGGGGTGTTGCGTAGAAATAGGCTCGCTTCCCTATCCATTACACAAACGGAATGGTGCTTTGAAATCTCACTTAGATAGTCATCATATGATCTGTAAGCCGCCTTTCGACGCAGCCTTACTTCATCCGATTGGCAGCTGTTTTCAAAATCGTAGGAATAGATATTGTCTTTGCCCAGCGCCAAACCCGACAAGATCTCTGAAACCCTTGCATTCATGCTCGCGTTGTGACTTATCCTATCCACCTTTCCGATGGGAAGGAGGCAAATCGCTTTATGCCTATAAACAAATGAAGCGAAAATTATGCAGAGTTGGATTAACAACCACGTAATCAGTAGAAATTAAGCACAACGTCAAGCTCACTGCATCTATGTTACATCGCTTCCTTTTCATATCCATTGTTCGTCTGTTTGATAAATAATTCTGAATAGAACCCACTGTTTTTCAGGAGTTTTAAATGTGCGCCTCTCTCAATAATCTCGCCTCTATTCATTACCAAAATTTCGTCTGCATTGACTACCGTCGACAGTCTGTGCGCTATTGCTATAACTGTTTTTGTTCGGCTCAATTCTTCAATAGACTTCTGGATCTTTTCCTCAGAATGTGTATCAAGGGAGCTTGTCGCTTCATCGAATATATATATATCGGGATCTCGATAAACAGCTCTTGCAATAGCTAACCGTTGTCGTTGTCCACCGGAAAGCCTAAGCCCCATTTCGCCTACTTCCGTTTTGTATCCTTTTGGAAGGCCTTGAATAAAGTCATGAATATCAGCCACCTTTGCTGCCATTACCATCTGTTCCCCATCGATTTCCCATTCATCTTTCGCAAATGATATGTTTTGTTCGATAGTACCATTAAATATAAATGTTTCCTGGCTAACTAAACCAACTTGCTTCATCCACGAACGTGTGTCAACCTTATCAAGGCTTTTATTATCAATCAATATTCTGCCGGAATTAGGGGAATAGAATTTTATGATGAGATCCACAAGAGTAGATTTACCACTTCCTGACGGTCCTACTACACCATAAAAGTTACCTTTCCCAAAGTGTATATTAATATTTTTTAATACTTTGTCTTTTTTCTGAGGATAAGAGAAAGAGACATCTTGAAATGTAATACCTTCACTAAACCGATTAATTTCATGCAGGTCTTTAACGTCATCTTTCAGCATGAGCAATTCTGAAACGATATTGACCGACGGCAAGACATTTGCCAGCTGCATGAAATGCCCGTATATCCCTGCCAGAGAACCAGATATTCTATAAACAGCGCCACCAAAAACAACAAGCATTGGGATAAATTCCTTCACATCCCCTGAATAACGCGTCGCGTAAAATAAACTGAAGATTATCCCAAGACAAACAATTGTCTGGATTAGAGGATTTGCTGCCTGCGCAAGCGTATTATTTTTTATGATAATAAGTGCTTTTCTTCTTACAGCGGTAGAGAATCTGTTTTTAAAAAAATTTTCCCCTAAAAAGACCTTTACCTGTCGGATTCCTGCGATAACCGCAAATGCTGTAGAGTAAGCATCTTTTTGAAGTCGAGCATGTTCTTGAGATAAGACATAAATCTTCAGCTTTGAAAGGGCAATTGATATGAATGTAAGAATAATCATAACGAAAGTTACAACAAGTGTCGCCTTTATAGAAATGGCCCAGAGCATTGCATACAAAAAAAGACTGATGAAAAAATCTTTTCCCACTTGGCACGAATAGAGCACTGCACATCCGGCGTTTTCCGTATGAACCATCTGTCTCTGAACCAAATCACCAGTATGATGTCCTAAAAAAAACTCGTATTCTTGATTTAAGTATTTGTTGAATATCTTAATTTGCCACTCGGCTTTTAGCATTTCAGATAATCGAAATTCAAAGTAATACGACATCAGAATGAATATACATCTTATTAAAAAGACAGCCACTACTCCCAAAAAGAGCATAACTACAAATTGTTCTTCTGAAAAGCTTGAGTTTAAAATAGAATTACAGATTTCTGCATATTCGCCTCTTTTTTTTTCACTTCTAAAAATATTTATTATTGGGTACAGACTTCCGATACCCAATGCTTCAAATATGGATGCCAGAGTAATAGTAAAAATAAACACTGTAAGAAGCTTACGCTTCTGATTTAGTAACCAGAGCAGATTAGACATTGTCTTCGTTTTAAGTTGTATCTTCATATCAATTATTTAAAAATCATCTTCCAAAGATGATCCTTACCCCTTTATCAATGCTTTTACTAATCCCCACCTCTTTTATTTTATGAAAGCTATCTGCGGAAACAAGTCTTTTTAACCTGTTCACATAATTTCTTCTATCCACCCATTTGAAGGTCCGGGAAACCAGTACCTTAAATCTTTCCCGAGGTATGTTTAAACAGAAGCATGCATCCACACTTTGGTGGTTGTATAAAGAAACATCATAGCCGTTATCGACCAATCCATGTTGTTTGCAAAACTCAAAGGCCTCTGTACCGGGGTAGGGAGTAAATATGCCGCAGGCAATAAAATCACTTTTAATTTTTTTCATTGCCTTTATAGTATCGTTCATTGTTTCTTCAGTGTCGTGAGGGAAACCAAGAATAAAGAATGTCTGCGTATAAATCCCATGCTTTTTGATAAGCTCACTCGCAGTAAATGCCTCCTCAATAGTTATATTCTTCCTGATCTGCCTCAATATCTCGTTATTACCTGATTCGATACCAATCTCAATTTTCTCACAGCCTGCTGCTCTCATCATTGACACTGTTTCCTCGTCCACAAGTTTTACGTTTATCTCACAGGACCATTTTAGCCCTGGACAATGCTTCTTCATGCCATCACATAAAGCCTCAATATATTTCCTTTTAACGCCAAAGGTGTCGTCATCAAAATGGATTGAACTTAGCCCTTTCCCCTGAAGTCCCTTTATTTCCTCTATAACATTCTCGGGAGAACGAAATCTCACCTTTCTACTCCATATATTTCGAGACCCGCAAAATAGACAATTATAAGGACAGCCTCTCACGGCAAAAATATATTGAAAAGCCTCTATTGGGTATTTATCGTAGTCCAACAGCAATTTTTCACTTACTTTATGAGGAAAACTCAATGTGTCCAAGTCTTGGATGAATTCCCGTGCAGGGGTTTCGACGATATTACCATCCTCTCTGTAAAGAATGCCGTTAATTTTGTTGAATGCTCCATTCCCTGAAGATATGGCATCAAGTAATTCAACAATAGTCCTCTCCCCCTCTCCTCTCACACTGATATCTATATCTTGGCACCTTAAAACATCCTTCCCCGCCATTGAAGGATGGGGACCCCCTACAATAACGATAATCTGCCTGTCAATTTGCTTGGCCAATCTTGCTATTATCCGTGCTGAAGCAAAATTTTGCGTTTTTGTTGTTATTCCTACAACATCAGGTTTAAAGTCGGAAATAGTTGACTTTATTTCTTCCCACACAGGCGCAGACAGATTTGACAATTTATTTAAATAATTATGAAAACCTTCATTTGAGAAATGGCTAATTTTCACCACCTCGCTGTTTGGAGAAAAATCAGCATTATAAGCCCTTACTTCCCAGCTTGTTTCCTTTTTAATCGAGCCTGAAAGATACGCCAAAGAAAAAGGAAATT
Organism: Deltaproteobacteria bacterium; assembly: GCA_019310745.1. The sequence goes on from JAFDDS010000001.1 coordinate 6,866, forward strand.
TGGTCAGTGAATATGTGTCCTTAAAAAGCCTGAAAAACGGGGGTTCTATTAATAGAATTCGCTTTTTAATTTGTTGCATGTAACTTTTTAACCTTTTTATAATTTCCCGAGTATTCAGCTTAAGTAACTGTGGTAAATATATAACGATTCACTACACGCTATAAAATAAGACACCCGATCAAGACTTTTTCTATGATTATGTAATTAATAGAGAGACCAATGGAGTTAAATGAAAGGAGATAAAAGAAAAAAATCAATTCCCAAATACCTTAGGATAAGACTTCCCAAAAGCGATATACAAAGTCCATGACGCTTCTATGCGTTGCATTTTTTTAATGCCTTAAGTAGCGCAAAAGGTCTGGAAAAAAGATACTCGGTAGGACAAAAACTAAAGAAATCGTGTGCTAATTTCTTTGGCTATCCTTTTTGAAGTCTTCCCATCACACCTGAAGAAACATTCCTTTTCAACACATTTAATATCTTCATCGCTAGGATAGTATTTGTCAGGACTTTCTTTAAAGTCATACAAAGCTCTTTTTAACTGATCCGCTGAATAAATTTTCTTAATGACGGGAACATCTCTAAATAAAGAAGTATTTGCATTTGGTGTTACCCACTGCCAAACCGGTTTTCCATGCAAAAAGGCCTCCTCTGCCACAGTCGTAGATGTAAACAACAATATGTCGGCCCTGTCAATGTCATCATCCAGTGATTTATTTGATAGTTCAACAAAATCGATAAGCTTTTTAGCTGGAGGATAGTCTCGTAGTCTATAGAAAAAGTGATCCCTGACAATCAATTCAACAAAATCAAGTTCTTTCCCCACCATTACACACGCATCAAGGGCATGCATCTCCATATCAAATATCCCTGAAGCCGCAAAAAGCAGTCTTACTGTATCTTTTTCTGATTTTTTCCTTTTATTAGCGTTCAATCGTATATGCTCAAACCTCGGAGAACCGGTTAATAGTATTTTTTCGTCTGGAAATCCACACTCGTGGAACAGCTTTCTTCCCAAATTCCCCATGGCAAAGCAATAATCTGGATTCGGGATTGGACATTGGTCTTCCGCACCCAAATATTCCAGTTTAGGATCAAAAGCACAAAATGTGGATTCGTGACTTCTTGTGCCGTGTTGTATGCAGCAACAAATTATGCCTTCTTTCGACCGCCTTATTCCCTCATAGCAAGCCTTAGCAAATGGATAAAATTCCAGAAAACTCAGAACGACCTTTGGCCTAAATTTCCTTACAGCCCTTTCCGTCGCAAGAGCTACCAACCTATAATGTGAAATATCCGCATTGAAAAACATATAAAGTAAATCCGACGAAAAAAGTCTGAAATAATCTATGCCGTCTTTCCAAAATAACTTCCTAAACCGTATAGAAATCCTAACCAGAAAGTAACGATATGACATTCTAAAATCACAAACGTATTTCAGCATTTCTTTCATGGATAGAAACGACTGCAACATTATCATGTCATTTCTCGACTTAATTGGCAAAACTACATCTTTCAGTGCCCGGCCCCCGGAACTAGGTTCAGAAAACGGATCAAGCCATAAAAGCCAAGCGATGTCGTTAACGCCAAGCTTTCTCAATTCTAAAGGAAGACTCTTGTAATACCGGTCCTCGATTACGCCTGTCTTCTTATCGTACGAAATGCTCCAGTCCCAAAACCCGACAAAGCCAACCTCCACATTTCTCTGAATCAGACTCAAACATCTTTTTGACGCTGTAATACTTCTATAAAAATTACAAATACTTTTAACTCTTGACGCGACACCTCTTAAAACTAATACCAAAGTCGATGGACGCCTCTTCTCTTTTATCCGCCTAACATTGTATTTACTACTAAGAGCTTCTCCAACTTCCTGTGCACCACCCAAAATAACTATATTGTCAATTTTGAGCTGTTCTACTACAGAAACCACGGTTAATACCGTAATAATTCTATCAAATGTAGGCTCACTCGTATTATCCTTAAAGGAAACACGATGGTACCACCACGAACTACATTCCCTATCATCCAACTTCATTAGTTCTCTAAGTGTTTTTTCTCGATAACAAGGAGTGGCACCAAGTTCAGCTATAAGCTGAACATATAATTTACGCGCCTTGTCGCGAATCCCCTGAGAAACCTCGCTGCCTCTCAAAAAACGATCGCTGTATCTATCTTCGATTATTTTATCTTGTTCGGGTAAAGCAAAACTAAGTATCAAAGCATCATCAGGTAATTTTCGGTTCGGCATTAACCAACATACCCATAATGTGCTAAATTCTGATAAATTCATGTTCAATCCAAACTCTAACTCAATATTTTTTCGAACCTACTCGGATCGCCATCAACATTTAATCAGGCATATATGCCATTGAATTGTATATTATCTCAGTAAAATCTTTTTCTTAACTTACAGAAACACCCGAAAAATAACGATCCTTGTATTCTTGTCTTAGCTCTCGATAAAGCTTTTCAACCTTAGATGATCCGAAATTCCTTTCCACTTTTTCAATATCACCCCATCGGCTCTTATCCAGCCGCGCATATAAACAAAATGTCTTCATAATCGCGTTAATCTGCTCAGGAGGAAAATGTGGCATATTAAGTAAAGACCCTTCCAATAAGCAATTTGTAATAACGCTATCATCCAGATAGCCCTTTTTTACCGCGATCTCTCTAAGTTCCGTTCCGTGAAACGGTGTGAATATAACACAATTCATCGTGTCGACCTTCAATCGCCTGTTAATTTTGATGGTTTCAAATGTTAAAGAACGCGTCTCATTAGGGAAACCAACAATATTATTTACTGTCGTTGGGATATTGAGGTCAGCAGAACAGTCAAAGGCCCGAATAATCTGTTTGTTTGAATTGTTCCGTCTGACTACTTTCCGTCTGAATTCCTCATCACCATGTTCACACCCCATTGACATCCGATGAAGTCCCACATTTTTAAGGCATTCGAGTCGAAATGTCGATACGGTTTCTGGCCGAGTATTGAAATAGAAAGGTACCTTTATATCTGAATACATCTCAATAAATTCATCAAACTCCTTACTTTTAACCGCTAGTAGCGTATCAGCCGTAAAATAAAAATATTCTGCCTTCCAATAATCACGATAATATGAGAGTTCATCATGGAGATTCTTTATACTTCGTTTTCGATAATAAAAGCATCCGATACTCTTTCGATAAAGCCTATTCTGAGCCGGGGAACAGCAGTAATTACATTGATATGGGCAACCACGATCCATCTCCACCGGCAGCATACGATATATTTTACCGGCCATTGGCCTGTATAATCTGCCTTCTTCAAAAATCGCAAAATCTAATAATGGTAGGTCATCGAGGCTATAAAGATCGCCTATCTGATTTTTCTTAATGCCATTTCTGGTTTTTATCCAAAGGCCTGGTATATTATCATAATCTTTACGCTTATCCATCCGATCACACAATTCCAGCAATAACGTCTCTCCTTCTCCCACACATACCATGTCAACACAATCATGAGTTATTACCTTCTCGGGAGCAAAGGTGGGGAATACACCTCCAACAATTGTGGGGATGCCATAATGCCGTATATGTTCTAATAGTCGAATTCCCCTTTTAAACGTGTCTTCGACTGTAGACATCGCAATAAGATCAGGCTGAAATGAGTCAACCTTATCTGCCAAATCATCAAAAGCTGATGTTGTTTTCTCATATATACCTTTCTCAGCCATATTTGTGGGTAAAACTTGAAGAGCCGATTCTTTTGTCTTATCATGCTCAAACGCATCTGCTTCCATACGATGATAGGTAGTATCAAACAAATCTACTTCAAATCCATTTTGTTTGAGCAACGCTGAAAAGATGGCAATTGCCGGTGGCAACATGTTCATGAAAAAATCATTAGGATACACAAATAATATTTTAAAGTTCCTTGACATTATTAATTACTCCACAGGTCATAAGAATGCACCACATTAAATCCTGCAATTGTTAGTTTAGTATTATCGATGTTTTATTAATCAATACCGGTGGTAGAGCTTTATTTCCGATAATAATTTTCTTTTATGATGGCGATAATTGCATTGCTTATTTTGGTTTCTTAATTAGTTGTCTAATCACCCTTTCGAAGTTTCTTGAAAATCTATCTGAAATTCTTTCAAAAATAACGATAGCGGAATAATATAAGAGTCTGCATATTTCAGTAATGGCTATTCTAAGTTGTTTTTGAACCGCAATTCGGCTCAATCGTCTCCAGCTTTTCTTTATCCCCTTATAAATTACATCCGCATCGCATTTTGGTATTTTCACTAACTGATTATCAACAGCAGGCTTACATAGACATATGATGGAGGCTAATTCGCTGTGCCCGAGCCAAGGAGTATGAGGAGGGGGGTAGCCGGTTGTATATATATCCAGTATATGAAAGCCATTGAGCCGTAGGCATTTGCTCAGAGTGTTTTTGGAGTAACTATAAAAATGAGACGGTTCTCCTAAATTGTACGCATAAATATTTGGCACCTCGATATAGAGAAAACCGTTTTCTTCGATTACATTGTCTTTAATATGCCTGAGGAAATCGTGCGGGTATCTCAAATGTTCAAAGACATGAATGAGGGAAATATATTTGGCTCTTTTTCCAAAAACGTCTTTATAAATATCATTGGCTATTACCGATTCTGTAAAGCCAAAGTGCTTTTTGGCAAATTCGATTCCTTTCTCATTGTAATCATATGCTATACACTTGCACCCCCAGGCAGAAGAAACGCCATGCAGGAATATTCCCTGGTATGCTCCATAATCAATAAAAACATCATCTTCCTCCGGTATCAGTTCTTGATTCTTTTTCGCATTTTTTGTTAGGGTCTTATAAAACGTTTTGAATCGTTGTAAGCTAACGCCACTGCCTGGGATTTTTATTGGAGTATCGATTAACTTGTTTTCAATATGAAAGGCGTAAGGGCTCTCACGGTATATCGTGTTGTAAAAATCAATAAGTTTTTCATCTGTCATCTGAGGGTAGACAAAAACCACACCGCATGTTTTGCAAATAAAGTTATCATATTCATGTAAGCCTGGCCAATGAGAAACCGTGGGGAAAAAAAAGAAACTAAAGTCGATTTTCTTACCTTCAGAACAACCGCATATATCACATCGAAAATCTGAAAAATACATTACACACTCAGGGAACTGTTTTTTTGCCTGCTATAGCCAGTCTCCCCCTGTAATGGCGAACATCTGGCCCGTTATGAATTTTGACCAATCAGAGAGAAGATAAATAATCAGAGCTGCAACTTCCTCGGGCATGCCCCCCCTTTTTAATGGTACTAATTCTGCCCTTTCTCTCAATTCCTTTGGGCCTTTTTTGTTCCATCTCTCATGAAAGCCAGAGGCAATAAAACCCAGCCGTATTCCGTTTACGAGAATGGAGTCTTTAGCGCCCTCTCTCGCAAGACCTTTTACCATACACTCCGTACCTGCCTTTGATATGCCATATGGAAACGAGAGGTAACTACCTCCATGGAGAGCTGATTCCGTGCCATTTAAAATAATTCGGCCTCCATTTCCGGCCTCTTTCATTTTCCTTATGCTGGCCCGAGAAAGATAGAATGGCACACTTAAATTTAAAAATATGTCATGTTCCCATTCCTCTGAGGTCAACTGCATAAAATGAGCGCTTTTCTTGATTCCGCCTACTAAAACAACAATACCGTCTAACCCACCAGCCGATTTGGCGAATTCATCAACAACCTCTTCACAATCAAAATCGCTGTAAATCTGTTTCTGTAAGTATTGAATCGAGGCATTTTCAATTTCTATCCGCTTTAATTCCGTCAGATTCGTTGCATAGTGTGCCCCGATCATTATGTTGTTTTTACCAAGCATCTCTATAAGAGCACGACCTATGCCACCGCTGGCGCCGACAACCAATATACGTTTGCCATCTGGCAGCCTTGGTGTCCAGCCTGGAAAATCAGTTAGCTTAGATAGCATTTTTTAACCTTCTCCACACTTTTTGTAACAGCTTCAAGAGGCCTCATTACATCGATAGTCTTCTGTTCAATTGATACAAACCTATTATACTTTATCGACTTTAGTAACTCTCCGATTTTTTTATGGTCCACCATGCCGGTACTCCCTACTTCGACAAGATCCGGATCATTTACATGAACATGGACAAGAACCTGCCTAAATGCTTCAAATATAGCTGGCTCAATTTCATTTGCCGCATAAAGTGATTTTGTATCAAACTGTCCCATGAAACCGGGATGGCCCACCCTCTTGATCAAATCTAGGGCCTGGGTTGCGGAATCTATGAAATCGGTTTCTTCTGTACTGAGTGGCTCTATACATAAGGAAACACCTTCTCTTTCCATGCTTTCCGCTATTTCGTAAAAGAAATCAACGGCCCTGGACATTGCATCATTCATGGGAATATCACCGCGTTTTCTTCCTTTAGGCGACCCATAGACAAGTGTGTAGCCGCCCAGATCAGCACATAAACTCCCCAGCCTACTTAGAAAGGTAATTGTTTTCTTTTCTATTTCCTTGTCTCTAAACAATCCAAGTTCAGGATGGTCATAAAGAAGGGAGTGAAAACCAATAACTTTCAAATCATATTTCTCAACTCTTTTCCGAAATTTTTCCGCTTCTCTGAAAGAGATATTCCATGTATCGTTCCATACCTTGCTCGGTGCAACCTCTATACCTTCAGCACCCAGCTCGGCCAATTTATCCAGTGCCTGTTCACTAAATTCAAAAGGCCATCCAATATTTGAGACGGCAAGTCTCATAGGTACCGCCAGTAAATTAACGCTTCCATTTATTCTTTAAGAATCTGTGCTGACCGCAGTGGACAATCAAGGCAGCCCTCTATTTCATGTGCCTTGCTTTTGTCATGCATCTCTCGCATTCTATTAAGTCTTTGGTGCTTCCAGGCTTCTTCCAAACTAATTTCCGGGAATTTCCCAAAGCTCATTCTGCAAAAATGATCATTTACACAGGGCAATATGTGCCCGTCCCACGAAATGGTAAGTCTTTGCCAAAGCTGGGGACAGGCCCATTCACTTTTTCCTGCTGTTATACGATTAACCTCATTTTTAATATCTATACAGGCAACCTCATCTACAATACCCTCCCAAAACCTTGAATACTGCTCGATCTTGCCTTTTAGCTCTTCAATCATTATAGTCTGTATTCTTATCCAGGGAAAGGAACGTTTCATTTCCCTCTTAAGGTCCACAAGGCTTTTAATGTTCTCAACAGTTCTTTCAAATTTAGCCCCAACTCTTTGTGATTCATAAAGCTCCTTTTCATAACCTTCAAAGGATATTATTACACGGTCTATTCCAGACTCGATTAAATTTCTGGCCATTTCTTTTGAAAGCAATGTGGCGTTTGTATTTATGAACACATCAATAATCCCCTTATTCTTTGCATATCTTATCATATCGGGGAGTTTTTTATGAAGCAGCGGTTCACCTCTCCAGTTGAGCTTTATTGAATACAACCCCTTGTCACTACCTTCATCTACAATTGCAGTGTACAGGTCATATTCCATAAATCCCTTTTCAAAATCAGCGTGTGTTGTAATGCAAAAAGGGCATTTTAAATTGCACGAAGCAGTTACTTCAACGTCAAGATGGATCGGAAATCGATCAACCATTCTTTTTGATGGATATTTTTCCCACTTTTCGCGGTATTCTCCGTACCTTTCCATCTCAAAAGGAGAAAGTCCCTGTTTTTTTAGTGTATGAAAATTTCCGTTAATTTCAATCCTGGACATAAAATAAACCTTTCAACTCCATTTCTACGGTTATGTATTTTCGTGATACCGTTTATAAATCTCATCATTACTCATAGCTATCTCAACATTCGCCATATCTTCGGGTGTATCTACGCCGATTGTCTGAAATTCAGTAACAAGGTTATGAAGGGGCATATCATGCTCAACCGCCCTCAATAAATCGATGCTTTCCTGAAGTTCAAGAGGTCCCTCATCCAATTTCGCAATTCTAATACAAAAATCACTCATAAAACCTAAAATGGGCACTTGCCGATACACTGGATATTTACGCTCGTTTATCAGCGCGGACGGGATTGCATATCGAGACAAATATAATACACGTCCCTTCAGGTTACTAACGACCTTAACGGTATGGGGAGATTGTATCTCTTCTAATGTCTTTAGTTCTGAGATGGGGTTAATGCATTGTACATCATTTCTATTCTTCAGCTCATTGACTACATCATCGATAAGTTGAGGGTTTACCAGTGGCTCATCTCCCTGTATGTTGAGAATAATCTCACATGGTATTTTCTCAGCCACTTCCGCCACTCGATCGTTTGATCGGGTGTGTTTGTCAGACGTCATTATCACCTTCGCTCCAAATGCTTCAGAAGCCTCTTTGATTTCCAAGTCACAGGTAGCAATCACTGTATCGTCAAGTGAATTACTTAATAGACAGCGTTGCCAGACATGCCATATCATCGGTTTCCCGTGTATCAACTTCAGAGGTTTCCCTGGAAATCGGCTTGAACCCATCCTCGCAGGAATCACACCCAAAACAGGTATTTTCTTTTGTTCGTTCAACATTACCTCCATTTATTCCTGACTACTTCAACGGCTTATTAAGCCATTTGATGCATAAACATGAAAAGATTTTTCCCTCTTTGTCCTCTTGAAATCGGTTTTACCTCCTGCACCGGAAACGATCGCAATTCCTGCAGCTACATCCCATAGCATGATATCTCTTTCATAATATACATCCGACCTTCCTGCTGCTACATACGCGAGAGACAGAGCAGCTGAACCAAGTAACCGTATCTTTTTATATCTTTTAATGTCTTCAACAAATTCTTTAATACCCTGAGTAGAAAAATCTGTGCCCACAGGAAAGCCCGTACACAGTACTGCTTGATCACATATATCCACGACACTAGGTTTTATTCGTTTGTCGTTCAACCATGCCCCCTCATCCGCTATCCCGGAAAACATTTCTTGCCTGTTAAAATCATTAATTACCCCCAAAACAGGACGATTATTTTGCCACAGGGCGATAGAAATGCAATTAAAGGGTATGCCACGAGAAAAATTCAGACTACCATCAAGCGGATCTACTATCCACATATATCCATCAGAACTGACATCGCCGATTCTTCCTTTCTCCTCGCTTAACATCGGGAAGGGTGAGTGTTTCTGAAGATAATCAATAATAACAGACTCAGAATACTTGTCTCCCTTGACTTTAATGTCGCGGCCTATCTCAGATTCGGCCTTTCTAGTCTTTTCATAGTTTCCAACGAGTTGTTCTCCTGCAATAAAGCAGGCACGTTTAGCCATTTTTAGATATTCCTCTTTCAGGATACCCTCCATCATTCAATCTCATTAAAAGCGTTTAGAAGGTTTTCCACGCTTTCAAGCTCCATATTTCGCCTGCATTCAACAGTATAAGACCCAATATGTGGGGTGAGCAAAACCTGAGAATACTGCTCCAAAGGACCCCTGTATGGCTCATGTTCAAAAGCATCTAACCAGGCCCCAGCAATAACGCCGCTGTCCAAAGCATCAATCAGACAACCCTCATCAATGAGACCGCCTCTTGCCGCATTGAGCAAGAATGCACCCGGCTTTATCAAAGCGAATTCTTTATCACGTAATATACAGGTTTCCCCGCTGGCATGAATGGTTAAAATGTCCGCCTGCGTTAAGGCATCTTCAAGACTCACAAAAGCAACATTTCCAAAGGCTTCTTGATTAATTTCATCGACAGCGAGGATCCTGACCTTAAAAGGGGTAAGTAATTCCGCAACTCTCCGACCTATACGACCAAAACCAATAATTAAAACAGTTTTCCCCTCCAGTAGTATCCCTACCTCTTTGGTCCATTTACCTTCATGAAGATCCTTATTCATCAATGGAACCATTCTGATCAAGTTGAGCATCGCCCCTATGGTGAGTTCTGCAACGGCTTGTGTCGGGCCATAAGGGGTATAGCACACCCTTATTCCAAGCATCTCCGCTGCCTCAACATCAACATTTGATAATCCTGAGCCACAGCGTGAAATAACTTTTAAATCAGATCTCTCAAATACCTCTCGATCGAGTGGTTCAAGTCCCGCGATCAAGCCAGTCACACCATTCTCAGAGAGTAATTCAACTAATTCATCCTTTGTCAATTTCCTTTTATACGGATTATCGATAACAGTACATCCTGATTCAGTAAGCAGATTCATGGGATCAGGATCCATCGCGGCAAAAGAAGAAGGCCCGATTAATATTTTTACCCCTTTCAATGATTTCATCCCAACATTACCCCTCTGAATATGACTTATATATCAGCCAGTTCGATATTACGTGATTAATAATCATATGTATGTCTTCAACCGGACCATATTCACCGTCGGGAGTTTTGACATTGATAACGATATCACAAATATCCTTTAGCTTACCGCCACCAAATCCGAGAAGTCCTATAATCTTGCCCCCTCTCTTTTTGGTCCATTCAGCAGCAGCAACTACATTTTGTGAATTTCCGCTTGCTGAAATAACAACCAGCTTATCCCCCTGTCGGTAATGAATTCGCAATTGATTCACAAATAAATTTTCATAGCCATCATCATTGGCAATAGCGGTCATAACGGAAACATTATCAGTTAACGCCATAACGCGGAAGGGCTTTTCGCCTCCGCCCTTTTTCAGGACATCCACACCAATGTCATTCGCCATATGTGAAGCAGTAACCGCTGAACCGCCATTTCCAGCAAGGAAAACGGTATTCTCGTTATTCCATGCTATTTCCAACTCTTTAACAAATAACGCTATTACCTTTGTATCAAGTTGATTTAACCGATACGATAGATAGGAGAAATAATCTTTTGTAAATCCCTCAAAAGTTTTGTTCTCACTGATCAATCTTTCGATATTGTTCAAAATATCCTCCTTTGGTCTTTATGGTGTAATCCGATCTGGGCACTCGATTTGATATGTATCTCTCCATTCACGATCAGAACAATAAATCTTATATACAAGTTCCATAGTTTTAAGTGCATCCATACTATTTCCAGACTGAATTGAGGTGCCATTATCTATTGCATCTGCGAATTCATTTACTTCTTCACCCCATGAATTATCTTCAAGATAAGTTATGGTCTCTTCTTTTGTGGTCCCAACCTGTGCTTCATCCCGCCAACCGATGTTTAGTCTTTCCTCTCCATAGCTTTTGGAACCGGACAAAATACCTTGAAGCTCCAGGTATCCTTCAGTAAGTGCTATATCGAGTCTAAAACGGTGCTGCCACTGGGTAGCGGTTGAATGCAACATGGCAACCCTGCCCTCACTATCACGCATCAAGGCATATGCATTATCCTCAACATCATGATGCCAGTAACTGTTTGATATGTAGCTTTTTACCTCTACAAATTCCCCGCAAAAAAGGCGAATGAGATCAACCATATGAATTCCTTGATCAAGAAGTATTCCACCCCCTGCGTATCTTCTCTCCGCCCGCCAACCGCCAGAAAACTGAATAATCTTGCTCTTGCCATAAACACCTCGAAGATTGACTATTTCTCCCATCTCACCCGACTTAATAATTTCCAAGGATTTCCGAACCGAATCGTGATACCGATGGTTAAACCCGTATTTTAATAGTTGACCCTGATGTTTTCTTTCAACCTCAATAACATTCCGAATATCGGAAACAGTCCGGCCAGGAGGTTTTTCGCAAAAAACATGCATCCCATGTTCCAACCCTTCGATGGTGACTTCAGCAGCCAAGTAATTGGGCAAACTCACGAATAACACATCGAGCGGCACTTCAATCAGTTGCCTGTAATGAGAGAAAAAGAGAACCCCGTCAGGGAACATTCCAGATTCATCAAAATTCTGATCACACACGGCTACCGTCTGTAGCCTTGGATGCTGATCGATGTAATATCGACGCCGTTTACCAACTATTCCATAGCCGGCAATTCCTACTCTAAGCTTTTTCCTTTCCATATTTTTTACCTTCGCTTTCACACCAAAATCTTTTGATATCTGCTAACAAACCTTGCAGCTTAACTGTTTAGCTCTACCAATATTTATATTGTGACTTGCAAGATATTCCTTGACAATATCCGACATTACCTGGCCAATCAGTTCGTGAGTCTTTACTGAAAAGTGCCCTCCCCATATGTCATCTGTATAGTAATCTTCTATAGGGTTAAGATTTGACATGATAGAACCCACATCAATAATCTTCATTTGCGAGCGAATACGATCAAAAAATGTATTATAAAAAACGCCTTCTTTTCGCATAATTTTGATATCTTGCAGTTGTGGGAGCATACAAAATATAGGTTCCGCCCCGTGATATCTGACAAACTTAGCAGCATCTGTTACAAGAGCTTCCATAAGGTCAAGAGATTTATTTTCATTATACATTTTAGCACTTATCCTGTTGTTACGATCCAGAACCATTTGAAATGGACGACGCTTCATACTCGGATCAGACGACAGGAATCCGCGCAACAACGCAGCAATTAGTGGTACATTCCGCTTTGCAGAACGAATGATATGAAAAATGTAAGGAAACCGGAGTAGATCATAAAGAAACTTTTCTTTATAAAACCGGTCTAATGGATTGATCTCAGGCAAGAATTTATAATAATTCAAGAACTTATCTATTGTATTAACCGGGTTGAGATGCAAATTGAGCTCACCGTTTTCCTCCAGGGTAAAACGCGGTTTAAAGGCAAAGGTATTACCATATTCACAATAGTGTTTCCAAAATGATTGGATACGGCATATTGTTTCAGGAACAACAGCAAAGATCACTAACTCCACAGGAAATCTGGGCAATTCCCTTTTCATGCGTAAAACCGACTGATCAAGCCCGTAATTTCCAACTCCAAAATTATAACAATTTATATTTAGAGTTCTTGAAATATAATTCAACCACGTCTCATCATCTTTTACCTGTCTGCCAAAAGTGAATGAATCTCCTACAGCCAGTAATGAAGGTGGATAATCTTCATATCCGGGATTAACTCGCGCTCCGACATGATTTATGTTGTATGTTATATCCTCACCGAACTGGTCCTTTTCAATACCATTTGTAAGGGGTTTCCGGACCCAACCCAACTCGGGATCAGCTCCATGCTCAAAAAAACGTCTTACTTTAGCTTCATCTAAGATTGGATGAAGATCACTGGAAATAATCAACCACTGAAAATTCCTTCGCAGCCATTTCACTGATATGTAAACACAAACTTCAATTATAATCAGACAAAGTAAAATTAAGGCAATGATTTTCATTTCATATTATTGAATTCAGGACACATAAATTCGAAAAAACAATCTGAAGAATTCATTTCATCATTGCACTGATTGCTTCATTAAAATGTTTAGCTAAACCATTACGGAAAAACAGATGTTTTCAGCGGTAATATACAAACTCTGACAAACTTCTAAGAAGACCTTTAGATCAGTGTGGAACATTCTCCAGATAAGTTAATCGCTGCCAAACCCTCAAGCGACCATAAGGCCTATGGTACCAAAAAGGCGGCTTTTTCTTATAGAGAAGCTGGCTCCATTTGCATAATTCGTCAACGACTATCTCATCCTCTTCGCGCCAGGGATACTTGTGAAACCACACCTCAGTTCCATCGTAAAGCCGTTTCCAAATTTTGTTGGAGCAGTAGAAGGCCGTACGCTTGCCCTTGCTGCAGCGCAATAAACGGAAGTATTCGGAGATCATGGGCGGAGTCATCTCCTGCATAGAAAGGATATTGATTGCAAGGCCTATAGGTACCTCGGCTATGAGTGACGCATTATCCGCCTGGACGGCGATGACATTGATGTTAGGGTCTTTCAATGCAGCATTTACGTCTTCCTTATTAGTGACCACCGCAAAATGTACATTCGGTACAGAATTACGTACAAATAACAGGTCGATTAGCAACGGCTTGTTAAGATTTACCAAAACCACTTTTCGTTCCGGGAACGCCAAAAGCAGCAAAGATGCCATCGTTCCCCACCCATCTCCAATCACAACGCTGGTTTCGTCCGTATCATGAAAGGAAAAATGTTCCCGAATTAAAGCCAGGGAAAGAGTCTGCCGAATCATGTCTTTAGTAAAGTGCCATCCACGCCGTTTAGCCACCAAATGCCCAAGACGTTTGCATTCACCGAAAGAGGCATATTTGCGGCCCATGCGCCGGAACGGCCAATGTAAAACCCAGTATCCAAGCCTGTGAATTAAACCTGTCATCCCTTCTATCTTGGTCGAAATCCCGCCAAGCCCACTGGGATCTCCTTTTACCTCCCCACTGGCATTAACCGAAATATTCTTGGCTTCGCGCTCCCAGTAAACGGAACGGCTCGCCTCCGGCATGTCAGCTATCTTCTCAAGGTATTCGAGCGCAGCTTGATCTCTCCACATGTCTTAAATATACTCCTCCTGGGCCGGTATCAGAAACGCGATACCCTGCAAGAAATATCGAAAATATCTTCCTTTTTTCATGACTAGAACAGATGGTGATGATCCTATATGTAAATCACTGAAATTAAACACCAAGGTCATTAAGACTCGTCATAGCCCTATTGGAACTAATTTCCGGGATTTCTTTCAATCGATTAGCAATTATCATATTGAAATACTCAACCATTGGGCTGTCAGAGCTATAAATATTCGTTTTTTCATCCTTATCAATTTCAAGATCGTAAAGTTCAACCCTATCTTTAGACACTTTATCTAATGGGTCAATCCATTCCCTCCAAATGTATTTATATCTCTTCGTCCTTATCCCCATATACAAAGGTCGATGGGAAAACAGACAATTTCCTCGATAAAAACTCTCGAAAATAATATATTCGCGCTCATCCTCACCTATTTTCGTCACAGGTTTTCCTTCGTACGTTTCAGGTATTGGTAGTCCAGCAATATCCAGTATTGTCGGGGCAAGGTCTCTTAAGTCTACTAAAGCATCAACCCTGGTTTCTTTTAAATCAGCATGGTAACAAATAATGGGCACGTGAATACTTTCCTCGTAAAGGCGAAACCGATGGCTGAAATCCCCATGCTCACCTATCTCTTCTCCATGATCTCCCGCAATTATCACAACCGTATTCCTTCCTTGTTCTGTCTTATCTAAGGCCTCAATTAATCGCCCTAACTGTTCATCAGTATAACGGACTGAAGCGTCATAAAAGCGCCGCCATGCCACAATTTCCTCATCAGTTGTAGGACTGGATATAGTCAATAATGATAGTTTGACGTCATAAGGATGTCCTACTTCGTGCAAGTATTTTGGGACTTTCTTGTGCCATTCAGGCAAACGCCCTGATACATAAGGAATGTGAGTATCCAAAAAATGTGTACTAAGAAATAACGGCCGAGAACGCCGTTCATTCAAAATGGATATAATTCTATCAGTAAGATCCCCTGAATCAGCATATCCCTTATGTCTAATTTCACGCAGCCTAATATTACGATTTCTTGTTACAAATGATACCAATTTCAGCGCAAAGTCCCAGCACATACTCATAAGCTTCCCCGGACTCCTTTTAAACCGAAAATATGAAGACATCCAGGCATTAGATGATAAATTTGATAATCCAAGTATATGCTTGTTAATGTAATCACCTGGTGATTTGTCAAACTCGTTTATGTGAATTTGTGTAAGCGCTTTGATTTTAGAAAAATTATAATTCTCACAAACAAACAATGCGTGCCGAAAATATTTTGTCTCTATCTCACTCTGAGCCATACGTTCATTACAGCATTTTAAAATATCTTCTAAACAAGTCCTAACAGCAGGCTGAACCGTTTCCATCATTTCATCAAAAGGGATAACGCCGTCAGAATAGGCTCCAACGGTACTTTTTATTGTAAGCAATGCGCCACCAATGATGTCCTTAATACTATAGAGATGTTCCTGGTATTCAACCCCTCTGTCGTAACCATATGTACTTCTCATCCATGCAAATGTTAAAAGATGAACGGTCTCATACCCAACCTTTTGCAGGACTTCTGGAAGGCTGTTAGGGCGATTAGCAATACCTCTGTCATACCCCCCATAAGAAAGAGGCCGTGTCGAAGTAAAAATAGTAGCGAACGACGGTTGAGTCGTACCAACAAGCGAGAAAGCATTGTCACACCATATAGATTTTCTTACAATACTATCAAGAATAGGGGTAGTATTCATTTCATATCCCTGAAAACCCATACGATCAGCACGCAAGGCATCAACTGTTATCAGAATTATATTTGGGTAGGTCATTTTCAAGTATTTCCCATATACGCTTTGATGAATTCGGTATTTCATCATAACTGTAAACATAATTCAAAATGGATCTTCGATCTTGCATCCTTTTATTCTCTATAGCATCCCTTAATGAAGCATCATCTTCAAAGATGTTGGCTTTCTCGAAATATTCGGTTTTAACTGAATGAGGTGATAAAAGAACTGGATAATGGTTCTTATGACCTGCAAGTACCTCTAAAAAAGCCCCTGATTCGACAGGCCCAATTGCAAAATCAGACCACTTTATAAAATCCATAAATCGGCCTTCCAAACAAATACGGCAGTTTAACCCAAAGTATCTTGAAATATTATCATAGTATCTCTTCCTCCATAAAGCAGAATGAAGTTTCATATAGATCTTCGAATATCCACTCTCATGGAGCATCCTTACAACATTCACGAAGTAGGAATAATGGTTTGCGGACAATCCTCTTAAATCAGCCACGGTTCCCGTATATTGCAGCAGCAAAACATGACCATTGTTTGCTTTATCGTTCGAGCACGACACGTTTCGATACATGTCACCCACAGGACTACCAACCCTGACCCTTTTAGTTTTTGCACCTATGTTATCAAGCCAATCTTCATTCATCTTCCCCCATGTTAAGCAGCGGGATACATGTGACTCACTTCTATCATCGCATCCAAGTGCGTCCATTCTAATGTCCTGTGCGATTATACTGTGCCATATATAGTCGGTTTGAATGCCATTGTTGTATGCCAATTCAAGATATATCCTTTGCGGGGGGTTCACCACGCCGTCAAAAATCATACGATCAGGTTTGACATTTTCAATCACGCGAATTGCTCGCTTTACTTCACCTGCCATTCTAAATATGCGCCCGCTATCAAATATCCGTGTCCTTATGTAATCCCGGATAACGGCCTCCACTCCATTTCCTGGCAAAGCCCAGTATACATCATATTCTCGGATAATATTGTTGACCTGCCGGACATCATTCTCATCTAACCTGGCTTTAGGAGGTGTAACAGATAAAACGCCCTTTTTGAGACAGTTGAATAAGAAGTCCTTTTTATTGGGTATTAGATGTGACAGCAAAACAGGGAAAAGTTTTTTGGAGCAAAACTTCTTTAGCAATGGGATTGAAATAATATCCCCCACTAAAAAAAGTGCTTTGTATCTTCTTCTACTAATTAAACTCCTCAGCCAACTGGTAATATCCATTAATTTCAAGTAAAGGTTATAATATTGCTTCCTCTCAGCCGTTTCGATCAATGCACCATATAACGGTCGCCGGGGTAATTCGGTATCATCGTATTTAACGGGATCGCGCTTGTTAATTACCTTTACTTCGCACGCTTTGGCGACTGAAAAAACAATTGAATCAATTACCTTCATATCAAGAATACCAAGTTCTGTACGATAATCAAAATAAAGATACTCTTCCGGTTTGAATTTTGTTGTTAACACCCGGAGAGATAGCTCTAATCTTGTATAGCTCACAATAAATAGCGATATCTCCTTCATGAACTGCTTGCCTAAGGATACACCATTGAATTTAGAAGCATCTTTACCATCTATGAAAATCCAATCGTTTGCCTTTATATTCAAATCAACATTTCTCGGCCCATTTTTAGGCCAGTCCAGGAGTCCGGCTTCATAAAAAATGCAGTGCATCTCCCTTTCCAGACACTTCTGCCATAACAACCAATCACACGAAATAATAAGCGTGTCAGTATCCTCCGGGTCTAACCGAGCAACATGTCTTTCATGAGTAACCAAAGCGAGCCTTCGATAATGATTTTTAATGTATGGTATTTTCTCAAAAATAGAGACGCATTTATTTTTGTTGACCACCATATTCCTCTTTTTTATAAAAGATATCTATAACTGACGCTGACCATTTAATTTCTAAGCATTATTAACAATACCTGACAACCTTCAAAACGATTCCTGTGAATATTCACTTTCGTAAACTTTCAAGTCCTGAATGCTATCAAACTCCAACCAATCGCCATTAATGGGAACTGCCTTCACTGTGAATCCTGCATCTATTAATAGTTGAAGAAAGGTTGTCATATACATTTTATCGAAATTCTTCCCCTCGTAATCAGCGTTTCTGTCGAGACCTTCATAAAAATCTTTAATTGCCGGCAAAAAATTGCGACTGAACTTAATAAGCCCGATGTACTGTCCCTCAATTTCTTCATAAGACTTAGGCCTTTTGCCAAGCTCGACTATGTTCCCGAACCGATTAATCTTAAGAGTTTCGGCATCTTTAATAGGATCTTCCATACGTAAAGACCATAGACGGTACCAGTCACGATCAATAACCACGCCGATTTCTGTTTGTGCCTGTATTAAGGTATTAACAACATCTGACCTATATACGATATCAGAGTAGCTAACTAATAAGTCATCATTAAACTCATCAACGGCACAAAATAATGTTGTCACCATATTTGTTTCTAAAAATCTCAGATTCTCTATATATCTTACACCCGGGAAATCAATTTTATCCTTCAAATACCCTCTGACAACCACGATGTTTTCAATACCTGCATCGCGCATTGCTTTTAAACCGTAAAATAGGAGAGGCCGGCCATTAAACGGCACCATGCATTTAGGCACTGTATTGGTTAACGGCCTCAAACGTGTTCCCTCACCGGCAGCTAAAAAAATTGCTTTCACTAAAACTCTCTCTTATATCGGCTGGATAATTTTAAATTGTTGAGGTCAATTCGGAGGGCCATTAGAAAAAAATTCTTTAAAAAAGGAAATATCACGTTTATCAAACGGCTCAACACGTTCAGGATGCCACATCATTCCCGCAATGTCATATTCACCGTGTTCAAATGCTTCAATCACGTTATCTTCAGCCATACGAGCGCTTATATCAAAAGCATCTTTAATGTCAGAAATTGAAAAATTGTGATATGAATTTACAACACAATGTTTTTCGTAAAAACGACCGAACCTGCTATTAACCTGAATTGAAATCGGATGCGATTCGGTCACATGTCCTTCAACCCTCTTCATTGACAAACTAAAATAATGCGCTATCAGTTGCATACCTCTGCAAACACCAAGCAACGACAGATCACGATCGATTGCTTCTTTGACCAAGCCTCGCTCAAAACTATCCCTTTTCTTGCATAAATCATCCCCTGGACAGCAGCAGGATAAATCATTTCCACCTGTTAAAAGAATTCCCACAGGATTAAAAGCACTAAAATAATCAACCACATTACCATTTATTGGCACTGCAACAGGTATTAATCCACACTCCTTTAGAAAACTCGCCCATCGAATATCAAGGCATTCTCTGGTCTCATCATAAGCTTCGACGTTAGTTAGTCTCTGACTTAACAGTATAGTCTTCACCGCAAAACCTTAACTTGCCTCTTCTCACAGTCAATTTCCAGAATTTCCGCCCTGCTCCAGTTTTTGAAGTTTTTTTCACCGGCTCCGATAACCGAAGGGATTTTCAGCTCAGCAGCTCTAATTGCCATGTGAGAATTCGCTCCGCCATACATCGTTACAAGGCCGGCAATATTTTTTGAAAAAATCCAGTCATATCCGGGGTCAGCCCCGGCAATAAAAACTATCTTCATCGAAAGCTCCCTGCTTAACAGCCCATCTTCTCTCACGACCTCTCCTTGGCATCTGCCAAGAGTTACATAGTTAGGCACATCTTCATCAAGTTCAAATTCGAAAACATCTTCAGGATCAACGATAACCGGAGGAAGCTTTATAGCTTTTGTAACATCATAAAAAAGTCGATTTCTTTCCGACTCCTCCTTAAGAATATTCGACATGTCACGATGATCCAGTGTCGAATATAATTGCAGAACAGTATTAATATTCAAAAATGATGCGTCATCCGCGGATAGTCCATATTTCAGGGCCAATCGTTTAATCAATCTAATTGCTTCACTAATGCTACGTGAAAAAACAAACTTTGCATATTCCCGGCCTTCAATAGCATCTTTTAAAAAACCAATCATTCCATTTGCGCTAATATTCAGTCCTTCTCTTTTCAATATTCTATCAAGTTCGTCCACTGCTTTAGAATGAAACTCAAAATTTGCGCATTCATCAGGTTTCTGCGTCACATCTGTAAAATACACCTGGTATGCCTCGTCATAACGTCTTGAATGAATATCGTACGTACCTGGCCTTAAATGCCCATATTTAGCCAAAAAATCATCCTGACTAAAATTGAAATGATCGTTGGCCATTTCTTTAGCAATCGTATTAAGGGATGACATAAACAAATTCATATCACTTTCAGAGATCAATCCTATACTTACAAAAGACTGCAAAATTTGAACGGCAATAAACCCGGCTCTTGCAATGCCGGCAAAAGGAAGCGTTCCATAACGACAGCAGTCTTCGATTAACCAATAAATTTTTTCAAGAATGCTAAGTTGTGAATCTAAAATTATATTCTGCCTTTCTTTTAGATGCTCTATCTTCTTAATATCAGATCTAAATACTCCTTCTTTGGGTACGACAATGTTATTTGTTAATCTGAGTAATGCCCCTTTCAAGGCGAATAGGTCTTTCTGAGAAAATCCGGAAAGACTTAACTCTTGGAGTTTTTCATCTATATTTAGGAAATAGCAAGACAGAATAATCTTAAACTCAACCTTGTCGTGGAAACTCCGGTTTGAGCTCAAACTATCAAGATAGTAGTTGGCCAAGCTTGAAGATAACCGTTCATCTAATTCTTTAGGAATAAATGAGTTGAAACTCACACGTACATCAATGTATGGCAGTCCAAGAAAGGTTATTATCAGAGGGAAAGAGCGAAGATTCTTATAGCCGTAATTATCTCGCTGATATGCCCAGGTTCTATCCGTAATAAGGTACTTATAAAGTGAAAGCGCAAGCGGTCTTGGTTTCACACCAATCATTTCGGCTGGATTCCAGTCTGGCATTATCCCAAATATTGTATGATCGCCATATAAATACGGATGAGGTTTGTTGAGTTTTACTATTTTCTTATATATCTTATTCAGAAAATGCTCAATTTTATCGGTTTCCGGCAAATCCGGGTAAGAGTGAACAAGTGGACGAACCTGAAACAGGTATACTCGATCACTTGAATCTATGGCAAACTCTATATCAAGGTACTCGCAGTTCAAACTTTCTTCAATCTCTTCAACAGCCTTGAAAAGTGAAACGAACCTCCTCTCATTTGTTCTATAACCACGAAACTTGATCAAGGTTTTCAGGTTTTTGTAACGACCCGATGTCACTTTGTCTGTTTTGTTTGATTCATCGTCATAATTCACTATATAGTAAGGGCCAAGTGTATCGAGATCACGTGTAAGAACCACGCCGCTTATAGATACATCCTCGATAAATGGCTGCAAAAACACCTGGTTCTCTGATGAGCAATCCCTACCATATGAATCCACAACATTCTTAATTGCATTTATTATCAAATTTGTTTCAGAGACGTCCACGTTTCCCACACTAAGAAAACGTCCGGCGTTAGACTGGGTTAAAGAATCCTCACTAATAGCAGAAGACCTGATAATAACTTTTTGATAACATTCGGATAATCCTTTTTCAATGCGTGTCAGACATCCCTGTCGATTGCTTTCCCATTCGCCCACGGTAAAGCGTACTTGTGGCAAGACCACACTGTGCTTCAAAATCCAGCGTAATTTGTCTAAGGTTTCTGCCTTTGTTCCTAAAGTGACTAACATGATTACCCGCCAGCACCTTCCTCGCACGCAAAAATTGAATTAAGTGCTTATTATTGTATTCTTAGATTGTATGTTCACAACATCTAATCCTAATCCCTCAAGTGTTTTTCGAGCTAAATCAACCGGTAGAACGCCATCAAGATTATTGTCCAGAACGAAGTCGGAATTCTTTGGCTCAGGAAATGGGATCTGGACGCCTACGACGTTATCAATTTCGCTACTCTCCGCCTTCTCGTATAATTGCTTGTTGTCCCTCTTTTTTAATATATCATAATCGACTTTCACGTATACCTGCTTGTAATCACGTATAGTCTCACGTAGCTTATCCTGAATCTCATGAAATATTGATAAAACACAGGCCAGAACATTTACACCCTGGCTATCCAAAAAAATACACAAATTGTACAGTCGCTCCGCATTTTTTCGCCTATCCTCGATACTGTGCCCTAAGTCATCACCCATCAAAGTCCTAAAAGCATCGCCATCCAATAATACCCACGATTTCTCCAGGCATGACGCCCTAAGCATTCTTATCATTTCACCGGCAATAGTGGTCTTCCCCGCTGCCGACATTCCAATAATCCAGATCACCATAATGAATCATCTGACTATAATACCTGAAATATAGCCGAAGAATATCTCCCCCTAAGTTTGCCGAAACCCCCTGAAACTTGCATCCCTCCCGGAATAAAGTAATTTAGATTGTTCTATAGTTTCAGACGCCCTTTTCTGATAATAATTAGTAATCAATCTTGTATTCGCATCCATTAGGCTCTTATGAAATTCATCATCACTCATATCCGTAAAATTAACAGACAATAAATCTGAGTTAATGTGCTTATTTTCATAGAAATCCTCACAATCTTTAAGAAGGCCTTTTTCAATAGCATAGTAATAAAGTGGGCTTCCAGGGTAAGGTGTGACAGGACGAATTGTTCTCAACTCAGCGCCATCATCATATTTTAACAGAAACTCCACTCCCCTGTTCAAGGTTGACTTATCCTCGCCAATGTTGCCAAAAATAATATTAAAACCTGGACTTATACCAACGTCTAGGGTGGCCTTGATACCATCAACAATTTGTTTGGTCGTTAACTTTTTGTTCATGTTTTTCAGTACCCTGTCACTCATAGCTTCAATACCATAACTAATATAGACACACCCAGCTCGTCTCATTAATTTCAATACATTAGGCTTGGCATAGTTTAACCTCCCAGCACAAAGCCATTTTATATTCAAATCTGCTTTGATTAGACTTTCACAAATGCTTATTGCTCTTTCTTCCGAGAACATTAAGAGTTCATCCGAAAATTGAATAATTTTAATACCATATTTTTCCTTTAATAATTTAATCTCTTCAATAATGCTCTCATTGCCTCTCTTTCTGTAACCTTTGTCCATCCGATAGCAAAAATTGCATTTAAACGTGCACCCTCTGCTGGATAAAACGGGCATTTGAAAATCAGTACTCTTACCTCTTGGCCTTTTTAGAAGCCGGTAATAGTCAATTGGAAACAAATCATACGCTGGAAAGGAAATAGTATCGATATCTTTTATTAAAGGCTGCCTTTCATTTACTATAACATTATCACCCTCACGAAAAGCTATCCCTTTAATAGTTTTCAATGATTTGTGATTACCTAAGGCATTCATTAAGTTAACAACCGTTATTTCACCTTCACCAATGACTACCACATCAGCTTGCGTTTTTTTAAGAAAATATTCAGGTTCTGGAGAAGGCCCATGACCTCCGATCATATAAAATGGTCTATTTCGTGAATTATTTATCGCATTCGAAATATTTAATAGTTTTCTATATTGATAATACCCGCCTATTACCCCCACACCAATTGCATCATATTTGTTTTTGTCCAAAAACTCTGTAAGGTGGTTATCTGGAAAATGATGTTGATCCTGGTTGTATATTTCTACTTCGTATCCTTCTCTTATAAGCACTGAAGCAATATACGCCAATCCTGATGGAAAATAATGTATATATGAATCATTATCGTAAACTACTAATAGTATCCTCATAGTATACCTCCGCCTTAGTAAGCTTCCCGCTGAATTTGAAAAAGACGAATCTATTTACCAAACAATAGATCCTGTATACCAATTACCAAATACCATTAGCGGGTAATCCTTTTTGTAGGTAATTAACTTTCCGCCATAATGATTACAAAAATAACCCACGAAATTCACCGTTCGCACTTATATACTCATCAATGTGTCCTATATCCTTCCAATACTCACGCACAGGAAAGGCAACAGTTAAGCGCCGCTGTGCTAATAATATTTCAAAGAGCTCTGGCATATCAAAAGAACTGTCTGATGGAATCAGATTCAGTATCTCAGGAGAAAACACATAAATTCCAGCGTTAATAAAAACTGAATAAATAGGTTTTTCCTCTATGCTTAAAATACGATGCTCATCTACGGTAATAACACCATAAGGTACTTTAAAATCGTGCTTCCGCACACACATGGTAGCTACCGCCTGTTGCCTCTCATGAAACTCTATCAATTGCTCCAGGTTAACCCTGCTCAACACATCTCCGTTCATGACAAGAAACGGCAACCTTGGCTTTTTCGTAATCAGGCTCAAAGCTCCGGCCGTACCCATCTGTTTAGATTCACGTAAATATTCTATCTCCACTCCCCACTGAGAACCGTTTCCGAAATATTCTTCTATCATCTCCGACATATAGTTAATGGACAGGTAAAATTTCCCAAATCCGCTTTCTGAGAAATTTGTAATAATAGTTTCCAGCAATGGCTTATCACCTACCTTCAAAAGGGGTTTAGGGCATTCCTCCGTTAGGGGACGTAAACGTTTTCCCAGTCCCCCGGCCATAATCACAACTAGATTGTCTCGGGGCTGCAATGCCAATTCATCTAATAGAAGAATATCAATTATCCTCCAACTGCCATCGAGTACCGCCATGTGTCTGCGCTTAATACGGCGAAGGTACTGAATTCCCTCTTCTCTGCTTTTTTCAGCCGGCCAAAATGAAAAGTCACGATTCATGACTGAATAGAGCGAGGTTTCAAGACTAACTCCTCTTAGAAAAATCCGTCGGAGATCTCCATCTGTGAACATGCCGATCATGCTACCGTTTTCATCAATGACGAATAGAACTCCTAACCCTACACTATCCATTTGTTTCATTGCTTCCATCAATGAGCAGTCACCGGTTCTACATAGTTCTTTTATCATCTTGTTCTACCTTCTAATTTGATGTTATATGGCTTATAATAACTCTCCAACTATGAAAGAAAATAACCAAATCAGGTTAGTAATTAGTCCTCAACGCTACATTTCCTTTTTTTTCTTTTAAAAAACATATTTCGCCGCAGAATTCAGGGTAATTCCCTTTCAACATATTCTTCCTGTATTCCAAAGCGTTCTGGCTATTCATAGCTTTCTCAAGCCCTCCGATCGCATCATGGAGAGGGTCAAATTCTCTTCTTGGGCACGGACACAAATAACCATCAGTATTAATGAACGGATCCTCAAAACACGAAAAGCAAATATTTTTTTGCCTTTTCATTTCGATTACCGGATCAATGCTGACGCCATAGGCTGAAGGCTGCACTTTCCAATCAAGTCTATTTGCTTTTATGTCTTTTTCGATTTTGTCCAATAATGATATATAATCTTCATCTGAAACCTTTTTACATTTATCATTACGCAATTGCTCCGTCATAAACAAAGGAATTGTATGAATAACCTTTATGTTTTTCGCCTCTTTAAGTACATCCACAATATTGAACAAGGCATTGTAATTCAAGCTTGCCACAACAGAATTAATCTGCAGAAACAATTTTGTCTCATTGCTGATATATTTGATCATTCCTACAATTTGTCGCAAATCAGATCCTCTGAATTCAGTTAATTTGTCCATTGAAAAAGCATCGACACTTAATTCAATGTGTGTTAGACCTGCGGCGACAATCTCATCAACCTTCTGAGGCGTTAACAGCGTGCCATTAGTAGTTATTTTCACATTATCGGAC
Source organism: Deltaproteobacteria bacterium (assembly GCA_019310745.1). Next base: position 32,840 of record JAFDDS010000001.1, read on the forward strand.
TTTTCTCTGACAATCCTAATAGCTTCAGCCAAATTGGGATATAACAAAGGTTCTCCAAGGCCGGCGAGATGAATTAAGCGAAAATGGCCCTCTGTATTGCTTACTATGTTTCTTAATACTTCCAATCTAATGTGTTTGTTCAGTACTCCCTGATATTGAGAATCATGCCTATAACACCACTTGCACTTTAGATTGCAGTAAGTCGTGATCGCGATCGCTAAACGCCTGTAAGACATACTATCCTGGTAACAAAAAGGGCTCGCATCCTCACCGAGCAACAACAACTCCAAATACTTCATCAAACGCCCGGGCATCCCTTCAAAATTGGCCAGGAATTCCAACATTTCCTTTTTCCGATGGTGCATTTCTATTTTTCAATATCCTCTAATGAAATGAGCGAATCTTCCTCCATATCCCGCTTTGCCCTTTTGCCTATAATTTCGCGTAATCTCTTAGGAGGAATGCCTGTTCCTGGACGTTTTGTAATTAGCAGGTCTTCTGTAATGACCTCGCCTTTTCTTATTCTGCTTTTTGTTAGAATACTTCTCCTGCCTTTCAACCTCGTTTCTTCTTCTGAATCACACGGCCTTTTTTCATAGTCTCCCATTGCGGTTTCAATTTCCCGAATTGCGGCTACGAACTCCTTTAATTCATCAGGGTTTAGCGAGGCCTTGTGGTCCGGTCCCGAAAGTTCTTTGTCCAATGTAAAGTGCTTTTCAATAACCTTGGCACCAATAGCAACGGCGGCTACAGACACATAAATCCCGGTGGTATGATCCGAATACCCGACAGGAAATTCAAATATTTGCATCAAGGTTTTCATTGCGTCCAGATTAACATCCTTTAACCGGGTGGGATAACAGGAAGTACAGTGCAATAAGATAATTTCCTTATTATAGGCGGATATTACTTCCACAGCCTCCTCAATTTCATTAATGTAAGAAGCACCAGTAGATATTATCATTGGCTTCTGTTTTTTTGCGATATATTCCAAAAAAGGAAGATCCGTTATTTCTCCAGAGCCGACTTTAAATTGGTCAACACCGATCCTTTCCAACAAATCCACACTCTCTCTGTCGTAAGGGGTGGAAATAAATTTCAATCCGGCCTTTTCTGAATATTCTTTCAGGCTTATTGTTTCCCCCTCGGATAATTCAAGTCGTTTCAGCATTTCAAACTGTGATTCTACGTCATAACTATTTTCCTTTTGATAGGTTTCCTTTTCCAGATCTCGTTTTGCTAGCAATTCTGTCTTAAAATTCTGAAACTTTACAGCGTCGACTCCGGCATTCCTAGCCACACCAATCATCTGATAAGCCATGTTCATATTGCCGTTATGATTGACACCAGCTTCCGCGATAATAAACACGCGATTATCGAGCAGCACAATAAGCATCCATGTTAATAGGTTATTTTTTTCGAAACAAGTTCTTCCTTGCTTTTCTTCAGTTCTTTCAAATATGTAATGATTCTTTCGGAAGATCGTCCATCACCATAAATTTGTTGGCATTTTTTTAGCTTCTTTCTGAATTCATCATCAAAAATCACTCTCTCAACAGCGTTCCTTATCTGCTCCTTATTATGATCTACAAAAACAACGTTCCCGCCATGCAATCTTCCCTTCTGTCTCCTACCGACATTAATTGCAGGCAAAGACAAATATGCTCCTTCCAAAAAGGCCATACTTGAATTGCCGATCAGGACGTCAATATTTCTTAAGAGATTTACGAAATAATCCCTGCGAATATTTCTTGTAACACTGAAATTACGACATTCTCTGAACTCTTCAATTACCGAGATTATTCCCTGACTTCCCATATCCGAATTAGGATAATTTACAACACAATTGATATCGAGTTCCTTTAAGGCTTCAAGGCTTAATCTAATCTGCTCTGATCCCATTTCGCGCTCACTACTAATTACATGCTGAATCAAAAGGCCTAAAGGTTTATCATGATCTTGAAACCCAAAATACTTGGTTATTTCCTCACGTCTTTTTAAGGGGATTTCCATGAATCGATCGAGAGCCGGATTACCCGCACAACAAATACGCCAGGATTCTTCACCCATACTTAAAAGTCGCTCTTCATGTTCCTTGGCCATAGGAAAATGAGCACTGGCTAATTTTGTTACCGCATGTCTAACTTGTTCATCCACATCGCCCAATTTCTCACCTGGATAGGTCTTATCGCCGCCACCAATATGCAATAGCGGTATTCCGAGATATGTACAGGCAATGCCAGCAATCAATGGCTCTTCTCTGTCTCCTGCCGCGATAACATAATCGGGATTTAAATCACACAGCAACTCCGACAATCCTGTAAGCAATAATCCTGCCCCTTTTGCTTTTCCAATAGTCTGATCACTATTGATAAGATTGTGAACCTTTCCAGCAATTGTAAAGCCATCGTCCTCTATTTCCTGTAACGTATATCCAAATTTCTCAGCCAAATGCGCCCCTGAAACTATAACTGACAATTCAAACTTCGGTTCACTGTCAAGTCTTTTGAACACAGAATACAAAATATCATATTCCGACCTGCAACCGGTGATTCCAACAACTTTTTGCTTCACTAGTAGATGACCTCATCTTGTTCTTTTTGTAAGTTTTCACGTAATAGAATCTTTGATACATTGAGACCTGCATTAAACAGCAAATCCAAAGAAAATAAGCCTGGAACAATTTTTCCTTTTGACTGCTGATAAGTTGGATGGACAAAATTCTGATACATTAGACCTATTCCACTTTTTTTAAAAATACTGTTGTTCATGTAGTCTTTTGCACCTTGCCCAGAAAGGTATACACTTCCTTTTGCCTTTTTTGTCAGGTCTAATGTTAAGGCATCCTTTTTTTCATGAGAATTTAATTCAGAGGACAGAATCATCACTACATCAATTTCAAACAGTTCAAGCAGCAATTTTAATATATCAAGGTTCAAATCAGCCAGAAAAGAATATTTCTTCACAAATATCGTTTCAATATATGGAAAGATCTCTTCAAAAAAAGGCGTTCTTTTGTAAGACAATTTGATAAGTCGCAGGTGTTCCCTCTGCCAAGTGTCATCTACATCAATTCTCACTGCTGAAATCTTGTCGCGTTTGGTTTTTTTATCATACGGGATGGTCAGATATTTAGACTTATCGCTGTTGTAAACTCTATACAGTGTCCTGTGTTGAAAACCATCAGTGTTAAATTTAACGTCGTCCAGGACCACATGAATATCACTCTTCATTATTTTATCAATAAGCCCAAGCCACGGCCAATACTGCGGCTGATGAATAGAGACAATCTTGTGTTCAGACACGATTTTTTTGTTTTTCCTCCATCAAAAGATTCGCGACAAATAATTCCCAAGGAGAATCTATATCAACAGACCGCTCGGGAGGCATGATATAGGCATAAGTGCGTTCGGTATACCACGTTTGTTTATGAACAAAGACATCCGTTTTAGCTAGATAAATCGCCCCGTTGAGAACAAACAATCCCGGCAAGTCCTGCCGTCTTGTTGCTTTCTCGTTCAAGCTAAAATAATCAGACAGCTTTCCATTGCTATCAATTGTTTTCATCCAGTGCGGATGATGTTTTGGCTCAACGACGCTAACAACGCTCTCAGCGTTTTTTTCCTTTAAAACGCTCACCGCTTTTTCAATATCATCGGAGTTGCGAAAGGGTGTTGTTGGCTGCAGACAAATAATGAGGTCGGGAAAATAACTTTCATTTTCCTCCAGCAATTCTACGGCGTGCAACAGTGGAGCTATGCCAGGAGTTTCATCCAAGGCTAAGTGAGCCGGACGCAGAAAAGGAGCCTCAGCACCATATTTCTGGGCAACACTCGCAATTTCTTTACTATCGGTAGAAACTATGATTCGGTTTATGGATCCCGCTTTCTTGGCTTCCAGAATCGTCCAGGCAATAAGAGGGAGTCCCCCAAGCTGCAGAATATTTTTTCTTGGAATCCCCTTTGATCCTCCTCTGGCAGGAATAACAGCAAGAATTTCCATATTACTCATACCTGAACGCCAAAAAGATTATTGAGACTTGTAGCCAGCCCACAAATGCAGATAGTATTTTGGATTTACACATTTTTTTGAATGGGATACCCCGGCAAGGACAGTTGAGAAAAACAAAAATATCGGCAGAAGGCTTTTATTCATTAAAAGCTGAAATCTATATCCACTTGTCCTCTAAAAGGTTAAACGCCTCAGCGTATTGCTTGCCAATTCGACTGCCACGATATTGGGCCAGGCATTTGATGAGGTCCAAACATCTCGGATATGGAGGCTCCATGATTTCAGAAGCATATACTTTCATAATCTTGATTTTATCTTCCACATAGCCACTAATATCAACAAAGCTATTGGGCACAAAAAAATCTTCTCTGATAGTCGCACTAAACTCACTTTCAGACAGAACTTCATACATCAAAATTCGTTTGATAAACGGGCTGCGAAAGTCTTTGCAACAACTCATTGCCGCCTGAAAGGTCATCTGATGATCCGTGTGAATGTCACTACGGTTGGGAAGGTAAACAACTGAGGGTTTAACCTCCTGAATAACGGATGACATTTTGGAGATAAGATCATTATAAGGAATCGTATCCAGCAGCGCGGCTGGAAATCCTAACTTAAAGCTTCTTTTGAAACCATACATTTCTGAAACTTCTTGGATTTCATTTTGCCTCTTCTTGACTTCAGTCTCAGACCATCCATTTTTTGAATCGATATTGGTTACGATTACCCAGTTGATTTCATCCCCACGGTTTCTATGCTTAAGTAGAGTTCCACCACAACCCAGAGTTTCATCATCAGGATGGGGAGCGACAACAATGACTCTATCCATTCTTTTCTCCGATCAAATGATTCGATGCCACAACAATGAAAACCAATACTATCCGACACTCCCAAACTAGACCCAAAATAAGCGTAATTATGGAATCAGGTTGCCGCTCCATAGCGAGATCGACAATTAATGCCAACCGAATAAACTTCGTAATATCGACTTGAATCAGGACAAACT
>JAFDDS010000195.1 GCA_019310745.1 Deltaproteobacteria bacterium
CTTCACTCATACTGTAATACTTCGCTACTGTCCCAGGATCTAATCCCAGTTTCCTCGAAATCTCTGATTTTAAATACCCAGTTCTGACGCATATAATATAAATATAGAAATATAAAGAGCTTATAAATGAAAAAAAATTATTTTATCGCAAAGAAAAGGTAGACAAAGAAAAAGCATTTTATTAATATAGTGTGGGGTATTTTCAAATAGCTATATGTGGAGGCCCGCACTATGTTTCAGAACGAGAGTTCATCTATTATTCAGTGTGGTCGTAAGATTTCCGATCAAGAAATTGATCAGATTCGGGAGACTGTGGGTTTATTTCCGGGGTTAAGCCAAACAGAATTGGCTGAGACCCTCTGTGAGCATTTGGGTTGGTTTACAGCCTCTGGCAGTTACAAGAGGGAAGCTTGTTTAAAGTTATTGAATAAGCTTGAGGTGCGAGGGGTTGTGCAGTTACCTGAGAAGCGTGGGCATACAGGGCCTAATAGACCTGCAATCAGGTTAACGGCCAGGACTGTACCCTGCAGGGCTATAAATGGCAGGCTTAAGGATATAGGTCCAATAAGCCTTGAGGCTGCAACTGGAAGAGAAGCCATAGGTTTGTGTAATGAGTATCTATTTCGTTACCACTATCTGGGGTATAAGACACCGTTTGGATGTTATTTTCACTATTTCATTGAAAGTGTACGAGGGATATTGGGGTGTATATTATTTTCAGGGGCAGCTAAATCACTTGGTATGCGGGATAGATGGATTGGCTGGACAGATGAGCAGCGTTTATTGAACCTGGGTTGGGTAATCAACAACAATCGTTTTTTGATCTTTCCCTGGGTAAAGTTGAAGAATCTATGCAGTCATGTATTAGGGCAGGTTGCCATACGTATTAAGGATGACTGGAATGATCGTTGGGGTTATAGTCCAGTTTTGATGGAGACATTTGTTGACCCGAGATATTTCGAGGGCAGCTCTTACAAGGCATCTGGGTGGGAATACTTGGGGATGACCACAGGGGAAGGGCTGGCACGTAAAGGCAGGAGCTACAAGACTACACCGAAAAAGATATTTGTGAAGCCCCTGGTAAAAAACTTTCGTGTTTTGCTTTGTTCAGACGGGCTGGTTGGGAGGAGGGAGATATGAGCAAACCCAGCCGTCGTCCAAACCGTGAATTGATCAAGGCACAAAGGAAAAGAAAGAAAGAAGCTGAGAAGGAATTGCGGGCACGGCAGGAATCAGAAGGATTAACGCCTTCAAGCAATACAACAACATCCAATTGCAAGAGTGAGTTTCAGACTGTGGAAGAAGAGCGGGAAGCCCGGTGTGATACAGTTACGGAACAGGTGATGATCTTTCGTTCCAAGTTGCCAATACTTTTAAAGAGGCTTTCCCAAATAGATGATCCAAGGAATCCGAAGAAGATCAAGCATAAGCTGACGGTGCTAATGATCTACGGGATATTGACCTTTGTGTATCAGATGGCATCGAGGAGGGAGGCGAATCGTGAGATGAGCCGTCCTGTATTCACGGAAAATCTCAAGCTTCTTTTTCCTGAATTAGAGAGTCTGCCCCACCATGATACCCTGATGCGTATATTATCCAGGATTGAGGTGGATGAAATTGAGGCTACACATATTGAGCTTGTTCGAAAACTCATACGCAAAAAGAAGTTCATGCGGTATTTAATTGACCATTGTTACCCGATTGCCATTGATGGAACTCAAAAGTTTGCTCGCAATTGGCTGTGGAGTGAGGAATGTCTGGAACGTAAAGATAAGACAGGGGATGGAGAAGGGAAGCAGTATTATGTTTATGTGCTGGAGGCGAATCTTGCGTTTCATGATGGCATGAGCATTCCCCTGATGAGTGAGGTTTTAAACTATGCAAAGGGAGATACAGCAAAAGACAAACAGGATTGTGAACTGAAGGCATTTTACAGACTGGCAAATCGTTTAAAGAAAGAGTTTCCCAATTTAGCTATTATGGTTCTTTTGGATGGGCTTTATGCCAAAGGGCCTGTGATAGAGTTATGCCGGAAGAAGAAGTGGCAGTTTATGATTGTGCTGCAGGATAAGTGTTTAAAGAGTGTATGGGAGGAATACGAAGGACTGAGCAGACTGGAGAAGAATAATGAGTTTTTCAGAACATGGGCTGACAGAAGGCAGCATTTTTACTGGGTGAATAACATTTACTATTACTATGGCCCAAAGGAAAGGAAAAAGCAAATTGTTCATGTAGTCGTATGTGAAGAAAGCTGGGAGGAGGTTGATCAGCAATCTGCGGAGATAGTGACCAAACATGCCCGTCATGCCTGGCTCTCATCAAAGCCCCTTAACAAGTGGAATGTACATGAGCGTTGCAATCTGGCTGCACGTCACCGCTGGGGTATTGAGTCAGGTATTCTGGTTGAGAAATGCCATGGTTATCAATATGAGCACTGCTTTTCGTATAATTGGAACGCTATGAAGGGGTATCATTATTTGATGCGTTTAGCGCATATGATAAATGTGTTGGCCCAGTATTCTGAGTGTCTTGTTAAGATGTTTAACACTTTGGGAGTTAGGGGATTTATTCGTTTCGTAAGGCAAACTATAGCCGCTCCATGGCTGGATCCCTTATTGGTCAAAAAACGTCTTGCTCATCCCTTTCAACTTCGATTAATTTAATCATTTGGAATATTCAATGATTAAAAAGAGGAGATAGGGTTTACTATACTCTGATCGTAATAGTGTTGTAAAGTACTGAGTAAATCTGTCATCTAAAGTCGAATTTTGTCAGGGTCTTGTTGTCTGAGTTGCTTAAAAGTGCTTCGATTCAGTCATCGCATGGCACTGATTTCATCTGAGTACCACAAAAAATATTTATGCGTCAGAACTGTGTAAAATTCAATTGACTTTTACACCTCTAGGTATAAAATAGAAATGGTAATAGTTTAGTTTTTACAAAATATTAGTCCAGAGTATATCACCCTCCCCCAGCTTGTCAAGGTGTTTTAATTTTTGACAGTTCTGACGCATAAATATTTTTTGTGGTACTCAGATGAAATCAGTGCCATGCGATGACTGAATCGAAGCACTT
>JAFDDS010000196.1 GCA_019310745.1 Deltaproteobacteria bacterium
GATGCAGAAAGTCTCCTCGATCAGGTTGTCTCCTTTGCAGGAAACAACGTCAAAGATGAGCAGATAATGGAAGTCTTAGGGATAATAGACAGGGCTCTTATCTATAAGACTTCTCAGGCGATAATCGATGGCAATAGCACACTATGTCTGGATATAATTAATGAAATATATAATTACGGCTACGAGGTTAAAGAATTTTATAAAGAAATAATGGTACAATTTCGAAATTTAATCGTCTCCCTCGTATCTCACAACACGTCTCACACATTAGATTTACCTGATAACGAGTTACAAGAAATAAAAAAGCAGGCAAAAAAGGCAAATCTGGAAAGGCTTCTTCAATCACTGAACTTTTTGATTAATAGGGAAGCAGATCTTCGCTATACAAATAATCCCCGGATTGCGCTGGAGGCAATTTTACTTAAGCTTGCAGGACTTAAAGAATATATTTCATTTGATGAGTTACTACGCAAAATAGAAGAAATTGAAAAACGACTCAATACATCTCACAGCATAGCGTATGATAATAAACCGGAGGCGACTGCAATCAAAGAAAAATATCCGGCAAAAAAACCAGCTCCTGACGATGGTAAGAAATGGAGCGAGTTTTTACGTCATATTACTACTAAAAATAAGGCGATGGCAAATGTACTAAAGAGATGGAAGTCGTACACTCTTACTGCAGACAGCCTGGAATTACCTAACGGAGAAGGATCATTTATAGGAGATTATTTTAATGACTCTGAGCACTCCGATACGTTAATTGCGTATGCTAAGAATTTCTTTCATCCAGACTTTACGGTTTTATTTACAAAACAAGACCAGACGAAAAAAGATGGACAAAAAGGCTCAAAGGAAGATAGATTGCCGGGTCCGGTAAATGATATACTTGATATATTTGAAGGCTCGATAGTGAAGAAAAGTTAAAAGATATACATTAGAAGTGAGCAAAAAGTTAAACAATTTTTCTTTAACTTTAGACACTTTAGACACTTGTAATTTTAGGCACTTTCAATGAACCACTTTGTGTATGAAAATGATGATCTTTATTGTGAGGATGTACCAATAACAGATATTGTTGAGACGGTTGGAACACCTTTCTATTGTTACTCCCATGCGACAATAACCAGGCATTTCAGGGTTTTTCAAGATGCTTTTAAAGACTTAGACCACCTCACTTGCTTTTCTGTGAAATCCAACTCTAATCTTGCGATACTAAAAATTTTCGCTTCACACGGGGGAGGAGCAGATATCGTTTCAGGCGGCGAACTTTATCGAGCTCTGAAAGCAGGGATTGCGTCTGATAAAATCGTATATTCCGGCGTTGGAAAAACACCAGAAGAAATGAAATTCGCACTTACATCAAATATTTGTATGTTTAATGTGGAGTCAGAGCAGGAATTGCAGTCTTTAGATACAATAGCGGGCGCTATGGGCCGTAAGGCAACAGTAGCACTACGCATAAATCCTGAAGTGGAACCACACACACACCCGTATATTGTGACTGGGCATAGTGAAAATAAGTTTGGAATATTGCTCGAGGACGCCTTACATACCTACGAATCAGCCAGGCAGCTGAAAAACATCGATGTAAAAGGAATATCATGCCATATAGGAAGCCAACTTACCGATATTGATCCCTTCTTGGATGCCTTAAGAAAATTAAAAGACATTTTACAAGAACTAAAAAAAATGGCATTCGATATTCAATTCCTCAACTTGGGAGGCGGCCTTGGAATCACATATGACGATGAAAAACCACCTCATCCTTTAGAATATGCAATGGCGTTAAAGAAAATACTCGGGAACAACGGTATTACCCTTATCCTTGAGCCTGGCAGGGTTATTATTGGTAATGCTGGAATCCTGATCACACGAGTACTCTATACCAAATCAACAAAAAATAAGCGATTTGTTATTATAGACGCTGGGATGAATGACTTAATCAGACCTACCCTTTATAATTCGTTTCATGCAATTCAGCCGGTAAAAATAATACAGTCGGAAATGGTAGTCGCTGATTTAGTAGGTCCTGTGTGTGAAACCGGGGACTTTTTTGCGAAAGATAGGAAAATGCCAGCATTTCAATCTGGAGATTTAGTAGCTATAATGAGTGCAGGGGCCTATAGTTTTTCAATGGCCTCAAACTACAACTCTCGTCCCAGACCTGCAGAGGTAATGGTGAAAGGAAAGCGCTTCTCGATAATTAGGTCAAGAGAAACATACGATGACCTTATTCATGGAGAGGTGATTCCCGAATTTCTTTGAGATACAATAGAATTGCTCAAAATTTTGCTTGCTCGGTTAAGTAGAGTTCCCTTTGGGAAATTTAATATAGTTACAATTTAAAGCTGCTGGTTCTTTAGGACATGGATGTCTTTTTTTTGCTTATGCCCTTAAATATAACTTAAGCTTAGTTGTCATTTCAAAATGGTTTATATAGACGGATCATATGATTCTAAGGCCAAGTTGCTATAAACCATTTTGAAATGACATGGCAAGGCACCATGTTAGAAGGGCATAACAAAAAAAAGACACCCATGCCCTTCCTCGAATTTTTGAGCAGATAAAGCTATTTTATAACAACTAATTTGGAGGTGTGAGGTATGGATATTGTTGTGTGCGTGAAAAGGGTGCCTCTTACTGAAGAGGTAGATTTAGTAATTGATGAGCAGAAAAAAGGGATTAAAAAAGATCAGCTTGCATTTGTTCTCAATGATTGGGATAACTACGCAATTGAAGAGGCTATCATCCTGAAAGAAAAGTACGGCGGAGAAGTCGTAGCCGTTACCGTAGGGAGCGAGGACGATGAGGAGGTCTTACGAAGATCGTTGGCTATGGGTGCTGACAGGGCTATCAGAGTTGAAGTAGATGATATAAGCCGGTTTGATAGCTTTGGAATCTCAAAGATTCTCGCCCGTGTTGTAAAGGATTTACCACATGATCTGGTATTTACTGGAGTGCTTGCCGACGACGATAACGGTGGAGTGGTTGGAATGATGATAGCAGAAGAGTTAAAGCTCAATCATGCATGCATGGTTACCGCTATTGAAATAGAGGAT
>JAFDDS010000197.1 GCA_019310745.1 Deltaproteobacteria bacterium
ATTGCGCCTGGAAAACATGCCCTTAAAAATGATCTTAAGCTATCTAAGGCCATCTTTGATTCTGTGGGGCAAAGCGTTATCATCGAAGGGAATCTCATGGATGCCATCACAGGGTTAAGCGGGAGCGGCCCTGCATACATCTTTCTCATTGTCGACGCCCTCGCCGATGCCGGAGTAAAAATGGGGCTTTCAAGAGAAGATTCTCTTTTTCTTTCAAGCCAAACGGTATTGGGCGCTGCAAAATTATTGATGGAGACACACGAGCACCCTGGAAAATTAAAAGATAAAGTTACCTCACCCGGTGGAACAGCCATAGCCGGCCTCCATACCTTAGAGGAGGGTGGCCTTCGAACAACTCTTATCAATGCTGTTGAAGCAGCCACAAAACGATCCAAGGAATTGGGAGAAATGGTGATCAAGAATTTCTCAGAGGATAACCACTGAGATGCCTTTACCCCGACCGCAGAAAGCCACGGCTTTAGCCATGGATGAATGCGCGGACGGGTCGGGGTGTCGTGCCACTAAGTCCCACCGTTCGCAAAGCGAATCGGCGAAACTAAGTGGTGCCAAGGGCTTGCCCGTGGGGCTCCACAAAATAAATGCCCTTTCAATTATTAGTATACATTGAAAGAGCCCCGAGCTGCGAAAACAGGTACGAGGTAATATTTTGGGAGAGATAAAAAGCACGCTTGATCTTGTTTTTGAAAAAACAAAAAATCTCACCCTGAGTGATGAGGAAAAACTGAGTCTCGCGCACGAGAAACTCGATAAAAAAGTGCAGGGTTTCTGTAACCGGTATCTGGATAACTTCTTTCCCGCGAGCCGCCTCAAGGATGAGATGGAAAAAATTGTCAGTAATGATCGTGAACTTGCATATAATTTCTTTAGAAAATATCTCCTCTCTCGTTTTGACCTGGACGGCGACAACTTATTGATTGTGTCTGCACTCAGTGAAATCGCCAGCTGTGATATATCCTCCCTGAATAATCTAAAGAAAGAATACAACTCAGAAAAGGAAAACACCAAAAAAGCGGTTACAGAAAAGTCTCTTCTGGCTTTACAAGAGAGTGGTGTGTCCGGTTCTGCTGTTGTAGTCAATCTGGACAATATCCCAGAGTGGAATGAATTCCTCAAAACCTTGCGCAAAAGATACCAGGAACGACTCCAGACGATAGAGAATAAATAGCAATCCTTAACTACTCAGGTTCAAAGTTCCAAGGTTTCCCGATAGAATCGGGACTCAAGGTTAGAGAGATAAAATACTGTAGAATCATCAATCTAAGATATTCAGTTTCGATTTGAAGTTAAATGAGAAGTTCATCCGATTTTTGCCAAAATTAACGCCGTGTTGCATAGATTCCAACTATGAACCCTTGGCCCAGACCTGATTGATTAGGCTATTGTTCAACATAAATAGTTTCTCAGATATTACAGTGGCAACAGATTATAGTAAATAAGTCGCGCCAGGGCAGGCTTGAACGGTGAACCCGACAACCTTAGTAGGTACAACAATCCTTTATAACATTCCAAAATAAATATTTTCAACGAGTGAGAAATTTCTGTCTATATTTTCTCGTCCCCTAATGATGTCACCGTGTCCTGGAAGTAAAAGCTCAAGATCGAGAGAGGATAAACGACCGATACTCTTTTTTAGCTGTTCACCATTCCCACCTAGCAAATCTGTGCGTCCCACTCCCTGTTCAAAGATAACATCACCTGCAAACAGGGCCTTATGAGAAGGCCAGTACAGGCAGATCGAACCAGGTGAGTGACCTGGGCTGTGAATAACCTCAAGTTCTGCACCCCCTGCTTTTAAGATTCCTTCCGTAAGAAAAAAATCAGGCCTAATAGTAAAATCATGAAAGGACGCAGCCTTTTCCCTAAAATACCGATATTCCATTTCATGTATCGTTACCATAGTTGATAAGGATGAAAAGGATTGTGCTGCCTCTATATGATCGGGATGCATATGTGTAGCAATTATTAGATCAATGTCTTCGATGCTGACATTGATAGCATCTAGTGAGTTACGTAATTCCGTAAAGAGATGTTGATGACCGGGATCAATAAGTATTTTGAAGGGGCCATCAATGAGAAAACTGTTACAGTTATTTTCTGTCAAAGATCTCCACGGAAAAACATATAATTCATCATTTAGCTGCATATCCATTTACCTCAAATTTTTAGGATGATAAAAATTTTTTATTGCTATATACTATAGCAGAAAATTTTTTATTGAAAAGCCCTCATATAAAATATTTTCTCAAAACTATAACAAACGAGTTTTATTTACAGGAGGGAAGAGTTGCCACTCTATGAATACCAATGCCAGGCATGCGGCAGAGAATTTCAGTATTTGGTGTTAAAAAAAGACGATGAGGCTGATGTAAGGTGTCCGGAATGTAAGAGGAGAGATTTAAAAAAATTGGTATCAAGGGTTGCCTACCATGTCTCCGAGCAAGATCGACTATCCGCATTTGAACCAAACTCTCCAAAAGATGATGCGTTTTATAAAGACACCAGAAACATCGGGCTTCAAGCAAAAAAAAGGGCGCAGCAAATGGGTGTTGATTTAGGATCTGGTTTTGAGACAAAATTAGATAGGCTGCGCACAGACACAGGGAAAGTATTTGATGAGACTGATTAAGGCTATTACTCCTTTTTACTTCTTCCGTTCATAGTTACTATCGTAATTATACAATCTGTTATTTCCCGGTAGAAAATATAGTGCCATGCGTGAAAATAAGTTTGAAGTGACGTAAAGTGTCTAAGGTGTGCTAACGAAATAGTATGAGAATGAGAACCTGTTAGGTTAGGATAAAATATGGATAGAAAAAAAATTGTTATTACCAGAAAAATACCTGAGGCAGGCGTAGAAAAACTTAAAGAGATTTTCGATGTAGTAGTCTCCCCTTTTGATCGAGATGTAACCCAGGATGAAATAGTAAAGATGACAACTGGCGCTCAAGGGCTGGTTTCTATCGTTACAAATAATCTAAACAAAGACATCATTGATCACCTCACTACAATTAAAATAATAGCGAATTATGCAG
>JAFDDS010000198.1 GCA_019310745.1 Deltaproteobacteria bacterium
TCATTGATTATATATATTATAAAAATAGGGACAAGAAGGATTCTTAAAATAGTAATTAAATTAGGAACAGTCATCTGATAACCAATGTAAATCCTTGTTCACTTAACTCATTAATCTCAAATGAGAAGTGCCTTTGTGGATAATTCAGTACTTTTTCGGCCAATCCCTTTGAATCTTCTTTTGCCTCAACGGATACCTTTACTGAGTATTTCTCCAACCTTCTTTCTAATACTGATTTTATTTCGGAAAAATTTGTTTTCAAGAATTCTTTAAAATTCAGAAAGTCTTGAAAGTCCTTGAAACCATTTATTGTTATAATAATTTGTTTAAGAGCCTCTTGAGTAGGCTGAGCGGCCTCAATTATATAGGAAATCATATCATTTGCCCAACTACTAATAGCTAACTCTATCACACTCTGATCATCTGTGAGGCTACCGTTCAGTGTCCTTTCCCTATAACCCTGAGCAACCACTGTTTCATCTATGACCTTTATAGCTTTGAAAAAAATTGATGCCTCGGACATTCCATGTATATTTGCTTCCCCTACTATGACTATTTGGGCAGACAGAAATTGACCCCATTTGACTGCTGCTTCATTGGTCAAGTTTAAATGTAGCATGCTCTCATCGTAACTTTCTTCAGGAGGGAAAAAGGATCTGTTAATAATCCTAAAGCCTTTATTTTCAAAAACCTGACTGAGAAATAACTCCGTCTGGGTAAACGATGTTTGATTAGTCGGGTCACCCCACCAATAGATAGCTGGGAAGCCTTCTCTCTTCTCTGAAACGAGTAAAAGAACATCAATCTGCGTAGCATCAACGTCGCGCAATTCTATTTTTTCGAGCTTTCTCTCCAATATCGCTTTATTTACCCGAACCTTCATTAATATCCTAACGTATCTATCAGTGCTAAATTCAGAAATTATTTGATAATCCTGTATCTCCTCCTTTGTTTTTGATAAAATGTCCTCATCCAATCGTTGAAAACTATTTGCCATATCCTGGGTTCCTAGTCTTTGAATGACATATTCCTCAACCGCCTTTAAAAATGCTTGGGATATAGCCTTATTTCGAGCAAGGGCGACATTTTCATTAATAATTACTCCTGTTCCTGTTACTATTCTCTCATCAATTACAGCGTCTTGTATCTCATGAGCCAGAGCATCCTTTATAAGGATATTTATACTCGGAGACAAAAGAGACAAAAAAAGACAGAGGTATAAAAAATGTAGCATAGTATTAAAAAAACAGGGCGGCCCATCACGCCCCTCTGTTTTTTTAGAATACGTAATTTGATTCATCACCTATCCTATAAACGTTAACAAGTTCAGACCTGCCTGCCGGATAGCAGGCGGAGTTTTGGTGAACCTTGCCCGCAAACGTATGGCGGGCCAGAACCCCCTGATAAATCGGACGAAACCCACAAACGGTTACTATATCCTTAGGGAAAGCAATCAAAAGATTTTTAGATCCTCCCTCACTCTTCTTATAATTAACAAGGCATCTGCACCTGAAACACTACCCATAGGATTAAAAATATTTTGTCTAAGACCCCTTTCTGCCTCAATAATACCTCTGGTAGTGCATACCATGATTGCATTAAAGTATGGGAAGTCATTCCTAACATCAGCAAACGGGGACACGCTTCCTATATACTTGGTGTCTAAAGAGGGATCATTAGAAATGGTGCTAATAACATCTGCAATCATCATAGCATAGCTTGCCCTGGTAATAAATTCGTTCGGGGCAAACGTTCCATTTGGAAAAGCACTCAACCCCTTTATTTTTAAGGTAACCACTGTCTGAACATCAGTCCTGAGTGGGTGATCAACTACATCAGCCGGAACTGGCATCTGATATGCTGAAGAGCTCTGCCCTGGTGATTTAAAGGATGTATCAAATTTTTTTGGCCTGAACTTTTCATAGATTTTATCCAGCCTCATTTCCTGAATGAAAAGGGCGGCAACATCGACCCTTTTTACCTTTTCCAGGAGTGCAACCTTTTTCCCTATTGTTGTTCCTGGCATCGCCCTTTCTATTTTTTGAACGAGTTTCAGTTCATAATCTGCCTTTTCTACAAAAGTTGTGTTGATTTCCAGGATTTTTTTGAATTGCTCTGCTGCTTCGCTGAATTTATAGGCCACTTTATAGGCTAAACCCATATAGAAATAGGGATCAGGCCACTCTTTGTGCATCTTTTTAAGAATCTTGTTCGCCTTTTTAAAGTTATCCTCCACATCGTCTAACCAGTCTTTACCCCTCTGCTGGGTATACAAGCGCATATACCCTATATATACCCGTACCTCTTCATCCTTAATCTTGGCCAACTTCTTTGCCTGTGACATATTTTTGAAAGCCGGCTTGAACTCTCCTTTATATGCAAAAACCAAGCCCAATCCCCGGTAAGCTGGAGCATATTTATGATCAAGTTCTTTGGCCAGATTAAATTCCCTTTCGGCATCTGATAGCTTGCCACTTTCCAGCAATTTCATACCGGTAAAAACATGGTGTTCCGGGGTGTCGAGAGTACTTACCGGCGCCCTTGCCTTAGGAGCGCACCCACCTATTGCCAGAATCAAAGAAATAAAGGCTAAAATGATAAAAAAGGTATATCTATAGTTAAAAAATTTCATAAGCCTTAACCTCCTCTTATTACATTATCAATAAAACAGCAAAGTGATGACTGTCAGTGGTTTTAATCTAACACAACCATCACCCTACATTTTTGTAGAAAAGTCAAATTGTCAGCTGAACCTTTAATGCTGGCCGCATCTGCATTACTAATAACAATATCAGAATCTCCAGTATCTGCTGTCTTTATCCCTTTTACAGTTAAGGGATTGTTGGTAACCCTATCATTTGTCTGGGCAGATGCAAGATCTTTTGCATATCCAGCCATTCCCTGGTTTATGGCATAATCACGGCTAACATATGATGAACCATACACCTCGTTGCCATCCTCATCCACGACCTTTGGTGACATAGCAGGCTTTACCTGAAATCCTCTGGTATCCACTACCAATCCTGTATAGGCTTCACCTTGCGTGGCCGGAATGGACTGTATTGACTTGGGTAACATCAGATTTGAAAATCCGCCCCTGAGGTTCATTGCTACAGTAGCCTCAACAGAACCATCGGACATATATGCGATATCAACTACTTGAGATCTTTCAAGATAGCCGTCAACCTGATTGCGTATGATGTCGCTCTGCACGACAAAATCCTTAATCAGAGTCAGCGAGTCAATCCTGACACCCTTGATAATTTCCAAAAGGTTTCTTCTAGCTACAATCACAGCTGCTCTTTTTGCCATAGCCCTCGCCTGGGCCATATTTACGGGTTTTGGTGGTGGGGCACCTATACCTATTGCCGATGCAACACCTGTTGTCCAATCTATCTTCCCATTTTCAAAGCTCTCAACAGCATTTTGGGCACAAGCCTCCCGAGGGATAACAAAAAATAATGAAAGAAAAATAACTATGCTGATAATTGCCAGCTTTTTCATAGAACCACCTCCTTATATAAAGTTATAAGTGCTTAAAGTTTGACAGAGATAAGGTTTTATAGCTACTACCATGATGTGCCTTTTATATCTTAATTGTTTAATTATGACACTAAAAATCAGTTTTCAGTGAATACAAAATTCTTGACCTTGTTTGACTCATTGTAAGTAATTGAAGTCCGAGGATAAAGCGTAATCTCGTCAGGACGGGACAGTTGGACTTTTTACGAAGCCATCAAGTTTACGGAACTACAAAGGTCAATACCTTATTGATTATTTCTGTCGTATCGTCCGGATTTACCCAGATTATGTCAGGGTCAGGTCTGAGCCATGTAAGCTGTCTTTTTGCATACCTTCTTGTATCGCGCTGAATGAGCCGTATAGTCTCATTAAAGTTCCATTTATTTTTAAGATACCCTACTATATGCCTGTAACCAATGGCCTGCATCGACTTAAGATTTGAATCATATCCCATTTTAAGAAGCACTTCAACCTCATTAATAAAACCTGAATCTATCATAGATATGGTTCGTCTGTTAATTCTACTGTAAAGAATGTGCCTGTCAACATGGAGGCAAAGATTGAGTGGAGAAAATCTATTATTAGAAAAACTATGCTTTCTGGTAAGCTCAGAGAATTGGTATCCGGTGAGATTGATTACTTCTAACGCCCTTATAATCCTTACTTTATCCATTGGGTGTATCTTGTCTGCTGCATTCCTATCAAGACTTGATAACTTCTCATAAAGAAAGGATGGGCCTTGTTTTTCACATTCCTCCCATAAGTTCTGCCTTAATTCTAAATCTGATGGAGGACAATTAAAAAGACCACCTAAAAGTGCTCTGACATAGAGCCCTGTTCCACCAACCACAATGATAGGTATTTTCTTAGAATGAAGATCCTTGATTATCGGGAGGGTATGAACGAGAAATAATGCGGCATTAAATTCTTGATCTGGATTAATAATGTCTATGAGGTGATGAGGAATTCCTTTTCTTTCAGATATGGGAAGTTTCGCTGTGCCTATATCCATTCTCCGGTAAACTTGCATAGAATCAGCATTTATTATTTCACCACCCACAATTGAAGCTAACTCAACAGCTAACGCGCTTTTTCCTGAACAGGTTGGTCCGCTTATAATAATTAATTTAGGGGAATCATCTACCATCGGTAAATTGATACTTGATACTTTTTGCTACCTGTTTTTCTTATGTACACCGGTTGCTTTTCTCAGGTTTCCAGCCCGCCCTGCCCGCCCTGGCACGACTTGCCTGGAATATGCTACTGTCGCTGTAATATTTCAGAAGCTGAGTCCATGGATCTCAGGCTGAAAAATCAGGTCTGGGCCAAGGGCGCGACATCGCAAAAAAATAATCCTGATTCGTAAAATTATGAAATTTATAGCTAGAAAATATACCCTTGCATGCCAGCCCGCCCTGGCGCGAAAACACAGGAACAGTATCATGCCTTGTAAAGATTACGGTATCTGTAGAAATAAACCTACTCTTTCAAAGCCAGGTCTGGGCCAGGGGTCTTGGCCAGGGTTTCAAGTTTTAAACCCTTAATACCTCACATCCTTCAAATATAGTCCGCCTGGTGGGGCCATAACCCCAGCTTTCTGCCGGTCTTTCGAGGCCAATATCTCTATAAAACGGGCGGTATTGATTTCGCCTAGGCCTGCTTGAACAATTGTTCCCATGATATTTCTCACCATATGTCGTAAAAAGCCATTTGCCTCAAAATTAAAGCTCAAGAGATTGCTATTGTGGATATGAAGCTCTGCCTGAATCATGTTTCTTACTGGATTAATCTTCCCATCTCCAGCAGAAAAAAAGGAAGAAAAATCATGGATTCCCTTCACAACCTCCAGGCATTCCTTCATAGCATGCGAGTTAAGTGACCGCGATATATGCCAC
>JAFDDS010000199.1 GCA_019310745.1 Deltaproteobacteria bacterium
GCTACCTTAATATAGGCTATAAACATCTCAGGGAGATTGGTAAAGATAAGCCGGCTATCATCAGGGAGAACTTTGGTGAGGGGCAAAACGAGATAAGAGAAAAGTTGTTTGGCAAAGATATACGAGATAATAAACCCGACTCCAACGGCAATTGCGCATATAACCAGTCTTTTCCTTAGCTCTTCTAAGTGGCCCAAGAATGGCTGTTTGTCATCTGTCATTTTCTTTTTTCTCTGTGCCATTATTTGTGCTTTCTTCCTTATCAGGCTCTACTGTTGTATCATCTTTTTCTTCCGTTTCCGCTTCTATTTCCGCTTCATGTATCATACCGCTTACAGAGTCAGTCAGTTCTTCCTCTATTCCTTTGAGCTCGTCTCCCATATCAAGATTTGATTTTATCTCATTTGTTGCTTTTCTAAATTCAGCCATACCCTTGCCCAAAGCTCTGGCCAAGTCAGGCAACTTCTTTGGACCGATAATAATTAAAGCAATCACAAAGATAATGATCAATTCAGGCATACCAATGCCAAACATATGTGATGTCTCCTTTTAAAGTCCGCTTATTATTATCTCCTTTACAAGGAGCGATGGGGTCCCGATCCTGTCGAGAAATCTCAGGTCATCTCCCAATTCTTCAACAGCAGAAAACAGCGTATTGGTTGAGAAGGATACAATTTTTATTATGAGAGAAAAAGATTTCAAATCACAGTTCCCGAGCCCTCCTTAGCCGATCAGATATGATTTTTACTATACCCTTTGTGTCCATAATCAATGACCATTTATAGTTCAAGAATCATTGCGATCTCGTCACAGTCAGGAAACTTCGGGCATTTTATGCAATCGGCCCAGATCTTATGTGGCAGTAAAGATTTTTCTACCTCTTTGAAACCAAAGCGGGTAAAAAAATCTTTTATCAAGGTCAAAACAAATACCTTTCTAAGGCCAAGTTCGACTACCTCTGAAAGACATGCCTCAACAAGTTTAGAACCAAGACCTCTTTTTTGGCCTTCTTCAACAACCGCTAAGGATCGTATCTCTCCTAAATCTTCCCAGGATATACTAAGGGTACATACCCCTAAAAGATTTCCCTTTACCTCACTGTTTTCTATAACATAGAAATCCCTTAGATGGTCGTAAAGTTCACTTAATGAACGAGGGAGTAAGAGAGACTGATTTGCATAATGGGTTAAGATTGCGTGTATAGATTTTATATCTTGAATTTTTGCTTTTCTCAGCATGGGCAATACTCGTTATTTGTTATTCATTATTAGGATGTACAATAAATGGTTTAAAACCTTCCTTGTTGGCCAACCTTGTGGCATATTGTTTGGCCTTTTCTATGGTAGAGAATGGGCCACATCGAATCCTGTAGTATATCTCACCATTGATCAGAATTTGATAATAATAGGCCTGATAGCCCAATCCTGTTAATCTCTCCACCATTTTCTTCGTTTTTGCCTTATCCTTGAGTGCGGCTACCTGAATGCTATAACTACGCATTTTCTGTTTTAATTGCCCTAATTTTGTCTTCTCTATTTTTTTAACTTGATTTTTTGACAAAGTGGCAGGCGGTGCCTTTTTCTTAGCATCTTCTTTTTTGTCAATGAGGTGATTATAAAAGCTAAGTTCATCTATTTTTATAGGGCTCACATGCTCATTTTTTTTCTCTATCTCATCCTTCACAATTTTCTTTTTAATAAAAGAAAAATTCTCTATTGAGTTTGGTAACAAACCTCTCCCAACCAATATCCCCAAAAAGAATACCCAACCCAGGACAAAGAAAACCCCGATAGATAATAAAGAGAGGGACCTGAAAGAGAATTGAAAGGTGTGCCTCTTTTTTTCTCTCTCTGGAGTGGGTTTTCTGTTAACCATTATTTGTTCACTACATCATTTCAGGGGCACTAAGGCCTAAAAGGCTGAGACCGTTTTTGATTACAATCTTTACACCTAAGGATAAAAAAAGCCTTGCCTGGCTTACGTGTTTACTTTTCCCGATGATCCTATGTCTATTGTAATACCTGTGAAAATCACCAGCAATTTCTGCTAAGTAATATGTCAGTCTGTGAGGTGCTAATTCTCTGGAAATTTCCTCAATAAGGGAAGGAAATTCAGCCATTTTCCTTATCAAGGCAATTTCTTCGTCTAAAACCAACCTTTCATAGATTGGGCCAGGGCTTTCAGGGAGTGAGATATTTTCAATAGCTGCCTTTCTGAATATGCTGCAGATCCTTGCGTGGGCATATTGGACATAATATACTGGATTTTCACTATCCTTTCTTTTGACCAGGTCTATATCAAAATCAAGGGGGGAGGTATGATCCTTGCTGAGAAAAACAAACCGTACTGCATCTACTCCAACATCATCTACAAGCTCTTTTAGGGTGACGTATCTGCCTGATCTCTTGGACATCTTCACCTCAGCTCCCGCTTCCCAAAGCTTAACCAGTTGAATGAGGAGAACATCCAGCCAGTCTTTCGGGATTCCTTCTGCCATAAGTGCTGCCTTAACTCTTGTTATATATCCGTGATGATCCGCGCCCCAGATATTTATTACCCTTTTAAAGCCCCTTTCCCATTTATCAAGGTGGTATGAAATATCTGTGGCAAAATAAGTAAGGTTCCCATCTTTCTTTCGTATGACCCTGTCTTTATCGTCACCAAAAGAGGAGGTTTTGATCCAAAGTGCACCATCCTTTTCAAATAGCATACCCTTTTTTTTGATTAATTTGATTGTATCTTCGATTTTGCCTGATGAGTAAAGGTCACTTTCATTATACCAATAATCGAAATTTACCCTGAAATTGGCAAGGTCTTCCTTTATCTCCCCTAACATCTTATCTTTACCCATCTTAGACAATAAATCTATAGCATCATGGTCATCAAGACGCTCTAATCTTGTTTTCTGGGCGATCTCAGTGGCCAATTCCTGGATGTAGTCTCCCTGATAACCATCCAAAGGAAATGGATAGGATGGATCAGACAATTGTCTCCACCTGCTATAAATGGACTCTCCCAAGGTCTTAATCTGTTGGCCTGTA
>JAFDDS010000200.1 GCA_019310745.1 Deltaproteobacteria bacterium
TTGCAGTTATAATATAGAGACCATAACTTATCTGATGAAGGGTCTTCGGGTTCATTTTGTCCTCCTTTGCTTTGCTCCGGACGGAGCCCTTCTATTATCTTACTCCTTAAGCTGCTTTTAAGCTCCCCCTGCACCTTCAATAGTACATTTGGTAAAATCGATCTCTTTGCCGCATCCGGTGCACATATGTTTTCGGTCATACTCATCCGAAAATATCTCCTTTTCCTTTCCGCAGTTGGGGCATTTGCATACTAAAGCCTTCAGGCTCTTAAACTGTTCAAATCCTGGGCAATGTCTTGGAGTAGTCATAATTACCTCCAGTTTAAAGGATATTATTGAGCAAATTTTTTCCCTACTTCTCTGCCGTAATCCTGGGCCATTTGTTTCCCGCCTTCCAGGCCAGAGGACTTTAATCGTAATGGACCACTCACCATATCCATTTTAAAGATATTCTCCATGGTCTCATAGATACGGTACGATGCCTCTCCGCTCCAGCCATATGCGCCGAAGGCTCCTCCTGGCTTACCTTCAAAATTTATTTTCTCAGCAAGAAAGAGAAGTTTTTTCATTACCTGCATCATCTCCCCGTGGTAGGTAGCAGATCCAAACACATAGGCTTCGAAACCTTCAAGATCGGTCTCATTTGTAATTTCATTGGCATTCATTACGTGTGGTTCAGCACCAGTGAAGCGAATGCCTTCAGCAATGAGCTCAGCAATATTTTTAGTAGATCCAGTCCTCGTTGCATATACAATAAGCGCTTTAGACATTTTCTTTGCCCTCCCTAATTAACAATGCTCTATACTTTATTATGAAAAATTTTTTCTTTTTCCCCGCATTTTGGACATATCCCGATAAACTCAAGTTTATACCCAATTATACTATAATCGCTTATGTCACGAATATCATTCTCTAATTTATCAACGGTTTCAATTGGAGCATCCTCAACTTTACCACAATAAATACAACGAAGGTGATAGTGGTTTTTTGTAATGCCATCAAACCGCATCTGGCTGGATACGGGCCCAATTTTTTGTATCAAACCGCATGTGGATAAAATTTCAAGGTTACGATAAACAGTTCCCAGACTTATACGTGGCAGTCTTTTGCGCACCATTTCATAAACCTCATCTGCTGTAGGATGAGTATTGACCTTCCGGATTTCTTCCAGAATAACCTGGCGCTGGTTGGTCATTCTGTATTTCTGATTAGGTCCTAAAATATTTTCTAAGCTCACTTACTATTTCTCCAGTTTTTCAAGTTCCCTGACTAAGGTCTCAAGGCGGGGTCTCTTATTTATATCCCCCACACCAATATATCGAATGATCCCCTTTTTATCGATTACAAAGAGGGCTCTTTCAGTGATTCCATCAGAACGCAATACACCGTATCTGCCAGCCACAGCGCCGTGGGGCCAAAAGTCAGACAGAACAGGAAACCATAACGTACCCATCTGATTAGTCCATGCAAATAGGGTTGGGGTATTGTCCACAGTAATTCCCAGCAGTATGGTATCATTGCTATCAAAGATGTCTTTTACGATATTGTAACCCGGCCATTGATCTGAACAGACGGGCGTCCATGCCGCGGGCACAAAGGAGAGTACTACATTTTTTTCCCCTCGATACTGGCCAAGTGAAATCCTGCCACCCACTACCGCCGGAAGAGAAAAGTCAGGTGCACTATCTCCCGCCTTTACCTTCAGGATACTATCAATTGGCTTTAGAGGTCCAGGGTTATAGATATTATTCTTGAACGCATCTGAAAGGCAAAAAGCCGTTGCGCTATACAGAAAAATTGATAGTACGCTCAAGGTTACAATGAATTTACCATGTTTTTTCATGTTACTTCTCCTGCTTTAATCCGGATACTTGAAGCATTAATTCCAGAAATGGCTCTGCCCCTTTGAATTTACCGAGCTGTGAATAGAAGATCCGGTGTGTTCCATTATCGTTGATTTTAACACCCAGAAAGTATGGCGTTCTGACTTCCCCAATGCACTTGTGGATGGAAAAATCTTCATCTGGAAAAAGGGGGAAGGGGACAGTATATTTCTTTTTGTATACCTCAACCTCAAAGGATGAATTTCCAGCGCCTATCCCTATCAATTTGATTTTGTCTTTCAGATCCGGGTTACCTTCTATAATGCTATACAGACGATTAATCTCTGGTGCCTCCTTTTGGCAATAGGGACAGTACATGCTAAAAATCTCAATGATAACTATCTTAGTTTTAATCTGAGGTATTGTAAAAAGCCCACTCCTTTCCAAGCCTAGATAACTTCTATCAGTAGCATTCTGAGGCACTGTAATTTTCATATCCGGCAACACATCTCCCTTTACAGGGGGCACATTGCTTCCAAAGGCCAGGGAATAATGTAAAAGTGCAAGGAAGATGGCAATAGTTGCCAGCGTCATAGGAATTTTCTTAACTGTATCATACATGATATTACCTCCCTCTCTCCAACACCTCCTGTGGCACCTTCGCCTTTTCTGGCCATCCATCTGGTATCAACTGACCAGGCTTCTCTCCGAATTTTGTTTTATCAGAATGCAGCTTTGGCCGTTTGAATTCCTCTCTAGGCTCTTTTGGGATCCTGCCATTCAGAATCGATTCTGAGCGCAGCCGTCTTCCGATAGTCTTTTCCATTAAGGTGCCAATCTCTAAAATCCTTTCGATATTGATCCCTCCAATATCAATACCCATCTCATCGAGCATCACACACATGTCCTCAAAGGTAACCAGCCCTACGACATTTGGGTCTTTGTAGTAATAGGCACCGGTCCCAGGCACAGGGGTTCTGTCAAGGAAATTAGTGGGCTGTCCACCGGTTCCACCTATGGTTCCCTCAAAGATCTCTACGCCCGCTTGAAGGGCAGCCAGGACATTTGCCAGTCCCCAGCCCCTGGTGACATGAAAATGGGCCACATGTAAGTCGGGGTTGGGCATTGCATCTAAAATCATGGAGAAGTACCGGTATACCTGATCAGGGGGGGCAGAGCCATCATGGTCTGCATGCTCAATATCATCGGCACCGCATCCTTGCATTTCTTGATACACCGCTCTGCCTCTTTCCAGTAAGCAGGCAGGGTGGTGCCGGAGTTTGCAAAGTGATGTTCCTCATCGGTTGAGACCATCATCAAGAGTCTATCAGGGCCATAACCTTTTTCTTTCAGCTCAATCGCCCTGTCCACTGATGGTTCCCTGATGGTTATCGCGGTCCATTCAATCGCCTCTTTATTGATATTTCGTTTGGTAAGGCGCTTTTCAAAGATCTCACTCCTGATTCCTTTGAGCACCTCTTCTGCATCCTTAAACTGGGGCATACCCCGTGGATTTCCTAAATTGGTCACCTCAAGTCTCGTCACCCCAGCAAAGGCTAGCTCTTGCAGGTAATATATCTTTGCTGCAGTCGGAATCCATACCTCCTCATGCTGGATGCCATCCCTGATGCTTATCTCTGCCAGTGTTACCTTTTTCGGCATCCGTTGGTTCACTGTAAAAATATCATATTTGCTCATTGTGGCCCTCCTTTATGCGCTCTCGGCGCTGTTAAATCCGAGATCGGAGTCTCGGAGCCTGGAATAGATTTCAACATTCAGCAATCGAGATATAGAATTTATCAAAAGATTTAATAATTCATAATCCCTTAATGTCTGAATTCTTTTAGTCATCACTGTTTTTGTTTTGTTCAAGTCTCTTAGTTCAATATAAATTATTGTATGGATAGTGTATGGATACTTTATTTGACTTCGAAAAATGCCGTTGATTTGGAACCGCAGACCGGACATGTATCCGGTGGCTCATTTTCGCACGTATACCCGCACACAGAGCAAACATAGTAGTCCGCCTCTTCAAGTGTATCCAGATTGTCTGACGCCTTCTGGTATAAGGCAGCGTGTACCTTTTCGACCTCATTGGCATAGGTAAAAATTCTTTCCGCTGCCTTGCTGCCCTCCTTTTTGGCATCATCAATCATGGCTGGATACATGTTTGTAAATTCATGTGTTTCTCCAGAGATAGCTTCTTTCAGGTTTTCGGCAGTACTCTTGACTCCTCCGAGTGTTCGGAGATGGGCATGGGCGTGGACAGTTTCTGCCTCAGCCGCTGCCCTGAAAAGTTTTGCAACCTGCGTATAACCCTCTTTTTCAGCCTGTTTGGCAAAGGCGAGATACCTTCGGTTTGCCTGAGATTCTCCAGCAAAAGCCTCTAATAGATTTTTTTCTGTTTTACTTCCTTTTAATTCAGCCATTTTTTACCCTCCTTTTTTCCTGTTTTCTTTTGAAAAATGATCTACTAAATTTATTTTTTACCCCCTGGCTTCAGCCCTGGCCTTCTCTATTGCTTCA
>JAFDDS010000201.1 GCA_019310745.1 Deltaproteobacteria bacterium
CAATCACTATCTTATTTTGAGGGATATCATTCCCTTTCAGATAGAGAAGGGGAGGGGGATCATGAATTTCTTTGAGATCCTTTGGGTAACAAGAATCAAAAAAGGTTATCAGCCTGGCCCCGCTTTTTTTTACCTTCGCTAACTCGGCTTCAGGGTCTCCCTCCCATGCCTTAGCAAGAATACTTTTAGCTGTTAGAAGCCTCAATCCTTCTACCTCACGTAAATCATCCAGCGTGGCACGAAATACCGCTTCTGGATCACCAAATCTATCAAGAAGGCGTCTATAGGTAATGTTTCCCAGGTTGGGAATCATCTTAAGGGCGATCCAGGTAACGATGCGTTCAGATGATTTTTCCATAAATAACCCGCAGCCATGTTCCTGTGTGCACCAATATAAATATTCAAAACAAGGGAGAGTCAAGCTTTTTATTATCAATGAGTGAAAAATCTTTTTTTATAGTATAAAAAGTGATAATTTTAATTCCTTTCTATGCCGATTTCCTGATGAGCCTCGGTGCAACTCGGTAGTTTAACTGTGACAACTATGATCCCAAATAATCCAATATTCTTTCTTATTATGCTATGCTATCAAGATGATTAGGAATAAACGAAAAGCATCACACTGTTTTTTCGGCATTCTTTTGGTTGTGGTCTGTCTTTATCTTCATTCGTGCAGCGCTGTGAAAACTACCTACAAAGTCACGAAGGGCACTGTAAAAGTAGCGTATAAAGTGACGAAATTCGCCGGGAAAACAGTTTATACGATCGGCAAGTTCACGTTCAAGGTTGTCATGGCACCTCTGACATGGCCCCTGGCACAGAGAGATATTGAATCTATCGATGATTTGCCACCAAAAGAAGCAATCAAGCGGGGCCGCGTCAAGACCTCACCCTACGTGGTTAAGGGAAAGCGATATGTGCCCATGAACGTTAAGGAGGCAGAATCCTATCGACAGAAAGGTATTGCGTCTTGGTACGGGTATGAAACCTATCGACAAAAGGGTGGTCGCATGACAGCAAACGGAGAGGCATTTGATCCTAAGGGCTTGAATGCTGCCCATAAATACTTGCCACTCCCGACCTTTGTGTGGGTGACCAACCTGGAAAACAACCGTCGAATTGCCCTGCGGGTCAATGATCGAGGTCCGTTTGTCAAAGGACGGATTGTCGATCTAAGTGCCGGCGCTGCCAAAAGACTGGGTTTTTATAAAAAAGGAACGGCAAGGGTACTGGTGGAAACGATCAAGCTCGAGGGTTGATGTCCCTGAATTTCTATATGACCTTGGTATTTGCAGCATCATAGCAGATATTTAAATTTGTGATATTGGTAATTTTAAACCGAAATAAGCAGAATTAGTCATCGGTGAGAGTCATCGATATCATTTTGAAATCTGCAATTGTGATGTTTGAAATTCGATCATATAAGGCCTCTATGGAAGCCTTCATTTTGGCGGACAGGTTTTAAAATGATATCGAACTTTCCACTACCATTTGTATACTGAAATTTATCCATATTTTCAAATATATGGCACGAAGTCATAAGCTTGCCGGTATTGCAACCCACCACAATATCTAGTAGATTTCTGACAATTCTCTTGCTTCTCAACTTAAAAATTATCAGGGAAAGCTTGCTTGGATCAAAGTTCTTCGGTAGCAGCGTTCCGGCCAGAAATGCGACCAAAGACAAGACAATCTGTAATGGCACAACTACCGAGACGACAGGCACCATGAATACCCCCCGTGACCTCTCCGGCTGCATATAATCCCTTGATGGGATTCTGGTTTAGGTCGATTACCTGTCCTCTGACATTGATTTGGACCCCACCCATAGTATGGTGCACCTTAGGCCATAAACGGATTCCATAGTATGGAGGATGGGTCATAGGAGCAGTTTTCGGGGGAAATGGCTTACCAAATTCTTCATCGAGTTTGTTCTTGACATAGTTATTGTATTTTTTAACAGTAGCTTTCAACGCATCATAGGGTAGCCCATAGCATGAAGCCAGTTCCTCCAGCTGATTAAACTGTTTTACCACACCTTTTTCTAGACAACGGTGTATATTCCAGCCCGATTGCTCAACAGCTTTCTTATCAGCGACACCGATGCACGGCTGCCCAATATTGAGAATAGCATCAGACAGAGTTTTGCGATCAGCTAGTTCATTAACGACACGCTTTCCGTTAATCGGACCTACCACTATGCCATAGAGGAATACGATGTAATCCGAGAAAGCAGGTCCAACACCAAAACCCTTTTCATCCGGAGATGCCCATGGACCAAGCTGAATCTGCGAGAGATGAACAGGGGTAGCCCCGAGTTTTAACGCTTCTTTTAAAGCCTCGGCAGTAGCGAATCGCTTGTTTGTAGTATCTATCTTCTCGGTCAATCGAGGGTCCTGAGCAACCCTGAAGGCTATATCAGCACCGAAACCACCTGTAGCCAGGATCACTGCCTTTTTTACTTTAATGTATTTGTCGCTCCCGCTATCTTTGTTCGTGTGGTCATAACCATCACGTACCAGTACACCACAAACCCTGTCTTCGGAATCTTTGATGAAAGCCTGAAAATGCCTTTGAGTCTTGACTTCCATTCCAAGCTCACCTACCTTTATGAGCTGTTGTTTGATAATAGTTGAACCGGATACGTTAAGCGGGGTATAGCAGCGAGGAACAGAATGGCCTCCAAATTGATCCACTCTATCTAGATATTTTACTCCCAGATAATCAATCGACCATTGCAGAACCTCGTTTGATTGCTCTGCAACCACACGGACTAGTTCAGGATAATTAAGCCCCAGACCTGCTTTGAGCATATCAGAGTACATTAGTTCAGGAGAATCTTTGATTCCCGCTTTTTCCTGCATCAGGGTACCCGCCGCAGCAATCCCACCATCACTGATGATCGAGTTTCCACCACGAGCTTTCATCTTTTCCAGGATAATTACCGAAGCGCCAGCATTGCGCGCTTCTATTGCTGCTGTAAGTCCTGCGAATCCGCTGCCGATTACTACTACGTCAGCAATTTCGTCCCA
>JAFDDS010000202.1 GCA_019310745.1 Deltaproteobacteria bacterium
GGAGTTACCAACTTCAGGATAAAGCTTCTCAATTATGAGATATCCATGCCCGTTAGTTTTTTGTACCTTTACCAACTTGGTTGTGAATTGCTTATCGTTCCCTTTAATATTGACTAGTATCTCAACTTTTTCTGAGATCAAATGGTGAATTATCGTAAGAGTCTTCTTTTCTTCTTCTATAGTAAATAGATCCATTACGCTTGTTTCCTTTATGCCTTAATTACATCTGGTATAACCACAAAAATGGCACGTCATGCATCCTTCTTCAAAGGCAATAGGCTCACCACAGTCGGGACACATTTCCCCCTTGAGAGATCTTTTTTCCCTTGCTACCTTTTTTCCTTCTCCGTTGAGATACCTTTTTTCAAATATCTTGGCTATCGCATCAGGTATTGAGAGCACCAGCCCAGATTTTTGAAAAACTGGATGCTCTCCACCTATGCCTTTTAGCTGTTCAACAATGACCTCTACCCTGATACCAGACCTTAGGGCAAGGGAGATTAACCTGCCAATAGCCTCTGTCTTGGCTGTGGTTGAGTTACCTGATTTACCAATTATAGCAAAAACCTCAAATGGTCTTCCTTCATATTCGGTTATATTAACATAAAGATTGCCCAGTCCGGTCTTTATCTTGGTGGTAAACCCTTCAACTGTTTCAGGTCTATCTTTTATAGCGCTATAGAAATTATTGTCATCTTTCTTGTCAAAACTCAATACTTGCCTATCCTTACTCCCATCTCTGTAAATTGTTACACCTTTGCAGCCAAGCTCATAGGCCAGATTGTAAATATTCACTACATCAGCAGGGAGAGCATTATGAGACAGATTAACCGTCTTTGATACCGCATTATCAGTGTATTTCTGAAATGCCGCCTGCATCTTTATGTGCAACTCGGGGCTTATGTCGTGGGCAGTTACAAAAACCTCCTTAATATCAGATGGTATCTCTTCTATATATTTTAACGTGCCTTCTTTAGCTAACCTTTCCATCAATTCCTTCGTATAAAAACCTTTTTCCCTGGAAATCATTTCAAAATAAGGATTCACCTCTATCAATTCATCATCATCCATAACATTTCTTATAAAGCTCAGCCCAAAGAGTGGCTCAATACCACTGGAACAGCCAGCAATGATACTCAGCGTTCCTGTTGGGGCAATCGTTGTTGTAGTAGCATTTCTATAATGACAATCAGGCCTGTCCTTAAAGATACTTTTTTCAAAATTTTTAAACACTCCCCTCTCTTTGGCCAATTCAATGCTCGCCTTCCTTGACTCACTTTGTATAAAAGACATAATGTCCTCTGCAAGAGCCAGAGCTCTGTCACTATTATAGGGAACGCTCATCTGATAAAGCATGTCTGCAAATCCCATTACTCCCAGGCCTATCTTTCTATTGTGACGGGCCATCTCGGAAATCCTCTCCAAGGGATAATGTGACATATCAATTGCATCATCCAGGAAACGTACAGTTAACCAAACTGTTTCACCTAATGCCTTCTTGTCAATTCTTGGATTATCGTCCTCGTGGATTACATACTTTGCAAGATTTATGGATCCAAGATTACAGGCCTCATAAGGCAAAAGGGGCTGTTCCCCGCATGGATTAGTAGACTCAATCTCGCCAATCTCTGGAGTTTGATTATCTCTATTTATTCGATCAAGAAAGATAACACCGGGGTCCCCGTTCTCCCAGGCCTGTTCTACGATCTTATCATACACGTCAGCTGCATCTAAATAACCCACCTCCTTCCCATTCATAGGGTCTATCAGTGGATACGTTGTTTTTTTCTTTAATGCCTCTATAAACTCTTTGGTCAGGGCAACAGATATATTAAAATTAATGAGTTCTTTGTCATCCTTTTTACTATATATAAATTCCATTATATCTGGGTGATCAACCCGTAAGATAGCCATATTTGCTCCCCGTCTGGTTCCACCCTGTTTGACCTGCTCTGTAGCTGTATTAAATATTTTCATAAAGGAGACAGGGCCTGAGGCCACTCCACCCGTTGTCCCTACCCGAGAATCCTTTGGTCTTAGTCGGGAAAAGGAAAAACCGGTTCCCCCGCCAGACTTATGGATAAGGGCAGCATGTTTCAAAGAATCAAAAATACCCTCCATGCTATCCTCTACAGGGAGAACAAAACACGCAGCTAACTGGCCCAATTCTGTGCCTGCATTCATTAAGGTTGGGGAGTTAGGCAAGAATTTTAATTCAGTCATTACCTTATAAAATGCCTCTTCCATTTTTCGGGCTTGTTCTTCTCCCGTATAATTTTTCTCAGCCATTGCGATATGATGCGCTACCCTTCTAAACATCTCATCAGCAGTTTCAATTGTATCGCCATTAGCATCCTTTCTAAGATACCTTTTTTTAAGAACCTTGTGGGCATTAGTCGAAAGAGGAAAGTTTCTGTGCTTTTCAAAAGATACGTGATTTAGATGAATTGGGCTTGCTGTTGGCATGCCATACTCTAACATCTTGGCATCTATTATCTTCTCGAATAAGGGGAGTTTTATTTCATTGAGACCCATCTTTTCTATATCTTCTCGCATGGATTGTGTTATTTCTTTTGCCTGCTCAATGTTCATCTTATTGTGTGTAATCAGGATATCGCTAATCAGTTCATCATCCCATTTTACAGCGTTTGGGATGAGATTCCCATCTCTTAGCACTAACACCACTTCTGCCCACATAATAGCCCCCAAAAAATCAAAACAAAACTCATTCTTATATCAGAACATATTGTGACACATAGCACTATAAAACCCTATATATTGTATGTCAAGAAAAAATAATGGCTTTTTCACTTGAGTTATAAAAAAGTATTTTGATTATTTAGTGAGCTCCTTTTTTACTTATATACATTAGATACAATGGAGTTATGTGGTTTCCTTAAAAACTTTGTTATCATGATTCTCCCTTCTTTCTATTATATAGTCCAAAACCAAAGGGTGTTAGCTAAATTTTAAAAGTGAACTGTTTAAAGATTAAAAGTGAACTCCACCATGCAGTAACATTTTAT
>JAFDDS010000203.1 GCA_019310745.1 Deltaproteobacteria bacterium
ATGGTCGCCTATCTCTATATGACCACCAAGAGTTGCAGCGTTTGACATAATAATGGAATTTCCTAAAGTGCAGTCATGGGCTATGTGGGCATAGGCCATCAGGTAATTCTTGTTGCCAACTTTTGTAACTTTATCCTGTTTAGTTGTAGCCCGATTAATGGTTACAAACTCCCTTATTATATTTTCATCCCCAATAATGACTCTGGTGTCCTCACCCTGATACCCGATATCTTGAGGAGGTAAACCAAGAGAGACAAAGGGGTAAATTCTATTTTTCTCCCCTATTATTGTATTTCCATCTATAACTACATGGGAACCAACAACAGTATCCCTGCCTATTGTCACCTTTTCTCCTATGATCGAAAATGGCCCGATTGTAACCCCATCAGCTATTTCTGCTTTTAGGGATACTACTGCAGATGGATGAATATCTATTCCCATTTTTCTACCTTAATGCAGCCACTAATTCAGCCTCTGCCGCTATTTCCTTATTTACCATTGCCTTGCCTTTCATTTTCCATATTCTGCTTCCTTTTCTCATAGCAGTTAGTTCAAAAATGATCTGGTCGCCAGGAAAAATCGGTTTTCGAAATCTTACCTTGTCTATAGCCGCAAAGTATATGGCACCATCCCCTTTTTGTGACATACTTTCTGGTTCCGATAATCTTGCCAGAATTCCGCCTACTTGAGCCATGGCCTCTATCACCAAAACGCCAGGCATAATGGGTTTTCCTGGAAAATGACCCGTGAAAAAATACTCATTAATGGTGACATTCTTGATCCCAACTGCCCTCTCACCCACCTCGAGTTCCGTAATCATATCCACAAACAGAAATGGGTGACGGTGTGGAATTATCTTTATGATGTCCTTGTAAGTGAGTGGCAAATCCATTTCACATCTATCCTCTTTTTAATTGTTCTTCTAATTCCTTAACCTTGCCTTCTAACTCTTTCAACCTTTCAGAATACTCGGGGAGTCTCCTGATATGGCCGCTTGTTTTCAGCCAAAGACGATGAGGCATTGTCGGGATGCCAGAAACCACTTGACCTGCCGGAATAGATTTGATCACACCAGATTTTGCAGCAATCATTACTCGATCTCCAACCTCAATATGATCAGTAAGCCCGACCTGACCCCCAATAATGACATTCTTTCCTATTTTAGTGCTTCCTGCAATGCCTACCTGAGCAACAATAATGGTATTTTCATCGATAACTACATTATGCCCAATCTGAACAAGGTTATCGGTCTTTACTCCTCGCTTTATTACTGTCTTTCCAAGGGCAGCCCTATCAATAGCATTTTGTGCCCCAATTTCAACCTCATCTTCTATTTGAACAATACCTATTTGGGGAATCTTTACGCTTATATCGCCATCCCTGGCAAAACCGAAGCCATCACTCCCTATAACAGTGCCTGCGTGAACTATTACTCCCTTTCCTACTACACAGTCAGACATTATTGTTACATTCGGATAGATAACACTTCCCTTTCCCACTGTGACCCTGTCGCCAATATAAACACCTGGAAAAAGAGTGACTTGATTACCTATTATAGCTTCCCGACCAACATAAACAAAGGGATAGATAGATACACCTTTTCCTATGCGGGCTCCTTCTCCAATAATAGACTTTTTGCTTATTCCCGGAAAACGAGGAATCGGAGGGGAAAATATGGCCGCAACCTTGGCGTAGGCAAGAGAGGGATCAGCAACTATCAATTGTGGCCCTTGATAGGGACTGATGACTTCTTTACCAATAATAGCAGATGCCTTTGTTATTCTGACCTGATCCCTTAATCGGGGATCTGAAAAAAAGGATATCTCTCCTTTCTCGGCCAAAACAAGGGAATTGATTCCCTTTATTAAAACCTGATCATCACCTTCTACAGTGCCACCTATTGATTCAGCTATATACTTAAGGGTTACTTCCAATGTTAACCAGTACCTGATATGTGCTGAAGCCCACCTTGGAGCCAGGCCCTTTTAATCAGCCTACTAAATCGATAAGCCAATACGTATTTGATCAACATAGCAAGCCTCTCTGCCAGCCTATCTCGGTGCGACGTGCTTAAATCAAACCATTACATGTGTAAGTGCTATATGTTTTTATCAACCTATTAAATTTATTGGCTAGGGTTATACGTTAAATGTTGTATGATTTTATTTAACTACTCACCCTATTATTAAGCGTTCATGGGTTTGAAGGTTCAGAGCAAACCGAAACCCTCCTGTCATCTGGCGGGCAAGTCTGAACCTGGAAACGCTTATCCCGATTATTATTTATTTGCTTCATTCATCTGCTCGTAGGCCTTGATAACCTGGTCAGTAATATCAATCGACTCAGAAAAATACAGAACACCTCCTGCCCGCTTTTCCATTATCAAGGTGTAGTTTTCTTCAGAACCTATCTTTTCAATAATCTTTTCTAATTCTTTGAAAATTCTCTGTTGTTCTTTTCCCTGTAACCTTGTCATCTCTTCATTTAAATCCTTGTAAAGATATTCTAATTCTCTGGTCTTCCTAGTAATGGCTCTCTTTTTACCATCTTGGGCATCCATACTCAACATCATAGACTGTTTATCCAATTCCTTCTTTAATTCCAAAAGCTCTCTCTGCTTTGTATCAAGCCTCCTCTGGAGATCATCTTTCTTCTCCTTGAGAACCTGAATGACCTTTTGCCCTTCTTTAGATTCCTTAAGACATCTCTGAAGGTCAAGTACACCAACTCTGGCAAAATCCTCCGCTAAAACTACACTGTAAACTAGTAGGATTACAACGATAATAGCAGAAAACAAGAAACTCTTTTTCATACCTCACTCCATTCTTGATGTAATTGCTGTTAGTTGAAAATATAGTAACGAAAAACTTATTCCATCGGTTCATAAATTCGATAACGTATTCATTCACTCAGGACTAAGTGCTGAGTGAGCAATCCCACAGGCTATTTTCATAAAAATGCGTAACCATATTTGCGAATCGAAGCACTTAGTTTGAATACTACATTATTCCTC
>JAFDDS010000204.1 GCA_019310745.1 Deltaproteobacteria bacterium
TATTATCATGCTGCCAGGGCTGCCAAAGAATTAGGAAAGCAATCCATAATAATGGTGCCAGAGATCGCCCTGACTGTTTCTATGGCGTCTCTTTTTAAGGCCCGCTTTAACAATAGGGTGGCCATCCTTCACAGCGCTCTTTCAAAAGGGGAACGATATGACCAATGGATCAGGATAGCAAAGGGAGATGCTGATGTTGTTATAGGCGCCAGATCAGCTCTTTTTGCCCCTCTTTCCAGTCTCGGTCTTATTATTGTTGATGAGGAACATGATCTCTCCTATAAGCAGGAAGAGAAATTCCGCTATCAGGCAAGGGATGCTGCCATTGTAAGGGCAAAACTCTCAGATGCCGTTGTTATACTTGGTTCCGGAACCCCATCCGTTCAGTCTTACCAGAATGCTACAATAGGAAAATATGGCTTTCTCACCATGCCAAAAAGGATTCTCAAAAGAGAACTACCAGATATAAAAGTCATAGATATGGCACAATTTGAGAGGAGTTCCGCTGCACAGGACGAGAGTATTATGAGCCCGCCCTTAAAGGAGGCTATCGAGGAAAATCTGAGGCAGAAAAAACAAACTATCCTGTTCTTAAATAGAAGGGGATTCAGTTCCCTTTACCTTTGCAGATTTTGCGGAGAGACTATCAGGTGCCCGAACTGTGAGGTAAGTTTGACCTATCATAAATACGGAGGCAATCTGCTCTGTCATTACTGTGGCTTTTCCATAAAACCACCGAATAGGTGCCCGGCCTGTAACGCTGAAGACTTAAAACCATATGGGTTTGGCACACAAAGGGTGGTAGAGGTATTAGGGGATCTATTTCCGAAGGCACGGGTAGAGAGAATGGACAGAGATACGATGAGACGTAAGGGGGAGGTACAACAGGTTTTGAAGCGGTTTATGCAGCACGAAACGGATATTCTCGTTGGGACACAGATGGTTACCAAGGGCCACGATTTTCCCAATGTAACACTTGTTGGGGTAATCTCTGCTGATCTGTCACTTAATTACCCGGATTTTCGTGCTGGGGAGGTTACCTTTCAATTACTTTCCCAGGTGGCAGGAAGAACTGGCAGAGGGAATGTGCCAGGGAAGGTTATCATCCAGACATTCAATCCATCACACTATGCAATAACTGCTACAAAGGATCATAACTATACAAAGTTTTTTTCCCACGAAATAGCCCTCAGGCGGCAGGTTAACTACCCACCATTTTCCTTAATAGCCAATGTGCGCTTTCTTGGAAATAGCAAAACAAAAACAGAAAAAATAGCGACCCATATTGGAATGAAAATCCGCAACACCATAAAAAAGCAGTCAAAAAGAAAAAGCGCTGTAGAGGTTCTTGGACCTGTTGAGGCCCCTATGGCAAAGCTAAAAGGAAAATACCGGCAGCAGATTCTCATCAAATCCCGCACCTCCAGATATCTCAACCAACTATTAAAAGAGGTAGAAGCATTCTCTACCCAGATCCTGAGTTCAAGCGGGGTAAGAATGATAATTGATGTTGATCCGTATCAGATGATGTGAATAAGCTGAACCTGTGAACGGTTAACTGATTTTTAACAGAGATGCAGCGTTTTCCCCGCATATCTTTTCTATGGCATCTTTGGAAAGGCCTGCATCTTTCATTTCCTTGAAGTAGCGGCTCGGTTTAATAAGGGGAAAATCGCTTCCAAATAGTATCTTATTGAAGCCCACTATCTTTGTGGAAATAGAGTAGATTGCTTTGTCATAAAGATACGGGGAGGCAGCAGTATCAAACCATGTGTTTTTTAATACCCCTTTGACCACCTTTTTCATGAGATAGTAAAAAAAAATGCCTCCTCCCCAGTGTGCGAGGATGATTTTATTATCTGGAAAGGAGTGCAGAAAATCATATAACTCTTTCAGTGTCATAGTGGTCTTTCCAGGGTAGTAATGGCCAACAGATTCATTTGTGTGCAGAAGAATGGGTACATCAGATTTTTGAGCTATTTCAGCAATGGGCTCAAAGGCTTTAATGGTATTTTTTGAAATAGCTGATGTATAAAATGCCAGTTCTCCCACCCCGGAGAGGCCTGATTTCAGACACCTTTCAAGTTCTTTTTCAGCGTCTTTGGCCAAAGGGAAAAATGTGCTAAAGCCTATCAGTCTGTCCTTGTATCTTTCAACTACATTGAGTATATAGTCATTATTTCGTTTGAAATAATCACTTGTTTTCCATGGGAAGCCAAATACAACGGATTTGCCTATTCCCTCATTATCCATATTCCTGATAAGCTCTTCTGCCCCGGCAAGTTTTGACCCAGGAATACTATAAAGCAACTTGAAGGCTGCCTCACCGTCAAAAAAATCTTCCCTTTTATCCCTGATTTCAACTGGAAAGATGTGGGTATGAGAGTCTATTATCATTAGATTATTTCTCGCAAAGCTCCACTAATACGCCGTGTGACTCTTTGGGATGGATAAAGGCGATCCTGGCTCCTCCGGCGCCCTTACGGGGTTCCTGATCAATGAGCCGGACTCCCTTTTCTTTGAGCTCTTTTAGGGCCTCATCAATATTTTCTACCCTGAATGCAATATGCTGCACGCCCTCACCTCGGGAGGCAATGTATTTTGCTACTGGTCCATCAGGAGCGGTTGATTCAAGCAATTCCAGCTCACTATCGGTAATGGGAAAAAAGCCTGTCTTTACCTTTTGTTCTTCAACGGTCTCTGTCTTCTGGAGTTTTAATCCCAGCATATCAGTAAAAAATTTTTTTCCATCCTCAATGCTATTGACAGCTATTCCTATGTGGTCAATGTGTTTTATTTTCATGACTTCCTCCTTTCAAAAGTGCTTAAAGTTAGTTAAATAGTTGAGTCGTTAAGTGGTCAATTTGTTACGTTGTTTTGTTTTTATTACTCGACGATTTAACTACTCGACTAATTAACCAGGAAACTTGCTTGCATTTTCTCTCTCTTTTTGTAAAATATAGAAGGAATTAACACAATCAGAGAAAAAAGGGAATTATTTATGAATATGCA
>JAFDDS010000205.1 GCA_019310745.1 Deltaproteobacteria bacterium
ATAAATACCTGGGGAGCTATCCCATAGCGACTGTATGATCGTGGAATACTGGACAGCTTGGGAGGCTTTGGCACGGTTTGTTTCCAAAATTTCCCTGTTCCATATTTACGTCGTATAGGTTTCCGGAGATGAGCTATTTTTTCCATGGATGTATTGTGCACATCAAGGCAGTCTATAAGGTGTACCGAAAAGCCCTGCTCCCTTAGATAGCCGGCTAAATATAGCAAGCCGAGTGGTTTTGCCCAGAGATCATAGGCAGCAAAATCATATATCCAGGGATTAATGAGAATTACAGTCGGTTTCATCTAGTGTTTATTGTGTTTATTGAGTTTGTTGAGTTCATAGGGTTCATAGGGTTAATAAGTTTTTAGTTCACCCTGTGGAGTAAAAGATCTACTCATAACGGAGCATTTTAAGTATAATAAATTCTAAATCCCCATGCTGCAAGGTAAAATACTTACTCAACAGGGCAGGCAAACACAATAAACACAATAAACTCAAGAAACCCAACAAACATTATTGAAACTTGAGGGAGGTCCTTTATGAGGGCAGTTGTGCAGCGAGTGAATATGGCCAAGGTCATGGTTGATGGTGTAGTTGTTGGGGAAATTGGCAAGGGTGTGTTAATCTTTCTTGGTGTTGGAGTAGGGGACACTATCGATGATGCAGATTATCTGACTTCTAAGATTGCTCACCTACGAATCTTTGGCGATAGTGGGGGAAAGATGAATCTATCACTCGTGGAGACAGGTGGTGAGGCGCTTGTTGTATCACAGTTTACACTCTGGGGAGATTGTAAGAAGGGGAGAAGGCCCTCTTTTGTTCGGGCGGCTGATCCTGCAGTTGCAAATGATTTATATCAAAAATTCATTTTATTTCTTAAGGGAAAGGATATTCAAGTAGCTGAGGGAAGATTTCAGGAAATGATGGATGTCCATCTTGTGAACGATGGGCCAGTCACTCTGTTACTTGATAGTGCCAGAAATTTTTAGTCAAGGAAGGTGTACTATTATGGATTACAATAAGGAAGCGGTACAGGAAAAAACAGATGAATTGGGCATTCCTGAAAAACTGGATAAAAGGAAGAAAGTTACAAGATTCTCTATATATAAGTTGCTTCTTTTTCTTTTTATCGCTCTCTATTTTGTTGTAACATTTTACCGTATTCCCCTTTTAACTGCATTGGGGAGGTATCTTATCGTAGAACATGAGCCGGAGAAGGCTGATGTAATTGTGTGTCTTGCGGGGAAAAATATAGAAAGGTCTCTCGCAGTGGTTGATGCCTACAGGAAAGGACTTGCACCCTATATATTTATGGCAAAAATAATTAAGCCAGATGGGTTTGACTACCTTCAGGAAAGAATAAAAAACTATCCTGCTGATTTTGATCTATTTAAATTAATAATGGAAGGCTTTCAAATTCCTGAGAAAGTGATTCTATCTCAGGTTGATAGGGTTGATAACACCCTGGATGAGGTACGATCAGTGCATAAATTTGTGCTGGAGAGGGGGTTTAAATCACTCATAGTAATCACATCACTCACCCACTCTCGCCGCGCTTGGCTGACCTTTACAAAGGTTTTTAAGGATGATGGCATCAAGATAATCTCGCTTCCATCCCATTACCAACTATTTAATCCAAAAGATTGGTGGAAAAAACGAAAACGTATTGAAGACCTTATTCTTGAATACCAGAAGTTGATCTATTATAAGATTGCCTATCTTGTTTGATAAAGTTAGTTGTTTGTGGTCCGTTGTTTGTTGGAAGGAATCATCAGAGTCAATCTCTTAGGAAGGCAGATGTACGGTTCTAAATGAAAAAGTATTGCTCTTTGTTTACTTTGACCTTGACAAAAAAAGGCCAAGTTGTTAGCTACCTGTGGGATATAATTGTATTTTAAGGTGTCATGTACTATAGATTATGAGGGACAGAAAGGAGGAGATCGTAAAAATATGAAAAAAATTATAGGACAGATCGTTTTCTTCACACTAATTATGACAAGTGTTTCTTTTGCAAGCACCTATGATCTTGAGCTCAATGTAGGCCGCTCAGTTTTGGAAGCAAGGTTTAATGCTACATTGCCTCTTGAGGAAAATACTTTAAAAACTGGTATTGGTGCCATTTACAACGATGATGACTACAAAATAGTCGATGCAAAATTGGCCCTGAGTGGTGAAGCATTTTTACCCGAATTAACCTTTGAATTGGGTTTTCAAGGTTTGCTGGGAAATATGGAAGAGGGTGTTAAAGACGGTGATCTGATGGCGGTAGGTTTTCTATTGGTAGGAAAGTATGCCATTCCCGAAATCATTTTACCTATCCCAGTAGATGTTTCAGTAGGTTTCACTTTTGCCCCGGATCCTCTTTGTTTTTCAGATTCGGAAAAATACCTGGCAGTAAGAACCGGCCTCGATTTTCATATTATTACAAATGGAATAATTACCCTTGGATATAGATACATCGAGGCTGATTTTGATAACAACTATGGACAATGGGACACGTCAGATGGAACTTTGTTTATTGGGTATCGGATGATGTATTAGTGATATTTAAAAGTTGAGGCACAAACTTTTTTTGGGAAGACCTTCTCAAGTGGTAGTTTGATTTGTTAATAGCCTTGGTCTTTTCAGCAGTGATGTTCTTCCTTGACATGTCAGTTGATTTGAGGGTGGCTATTTCGGCGTTACCGCTGTATTGATTAACCGCGAAGATTATCAATCCACTCCACCGTCTTCTCCAGCACGGGAAAAGAGGCATTTTTTCAAATACCTTGATTTTTATCAAAAAACAGATTATAGTATGCTGAATCAATAAAGGCCTGCCCTTAATGGCAAGCCCGTTTCTCTCTGAGGGAAAGAGCTATTTGTCAACACGTCAAAGGTGGCATCCTGAAGTATAGAAACATGAGAATCTATTCGAAAGGAGGGTGTCACTATGGCTAATGGAACTGTAAAATGGTTTAACGACCGCAAAGGCTTTGGCTTCATTGAACAACAAG
>JAFDDS010000206.1 GCA_019310745.1 Deltaproteobacteria bacterium
GAAAGGCCAAAACCAAAATTCCTTTTTGAAGAAGGTGACGAAGTGAGGGTGATTGATGGTCCATTTAATAATTTCAATGGAATGGTGGAGGAAGTAAAGCCAGATAAGGCTAAGCTAAAAGTTTTAATAAGTATTTTTGGGCGCTCAACACCAGTTGAGCTTGATTTTGTTCAGGTTACAAAAATATAAAAGGAAAAATATATGGCAAAAAAGGCTATTGCAACAATCAAATTGCAGGTAAAGGCTGGACAAGCCAACCCTTCGCCACCAGTAGGGCCTGCATTGGGGCAACATGGTGTTAATATAATGGAGTTTTGTAAAACTTTCAACACACGGACACAAAATCAGGAAGGTATGATTATTCCTGTAGTTATAACGGTATACACAGATAAATCTTTTTCATTTATCACGAAAACTCCACCTTCTTCTGTCCTTTTAAAGCAGGCAGCAAATATCGCAAAAGGCTCCTCTGATCCAAGGAGAGAGAAAGTGGGAACTGTAACCAGGAACCAGGTAGAGGAGATAGCTAAATTAAAATTCAATGATCTGAGTGCTGTTGATTTACAAGGGGCATTAAAGATCATTGAGGGTACCGCCCGAAGTATGGGCATAACTATTGAGAATGGAGTAAGTAATTAAATTTAGGAAGATAAAATGCCCAAGAGAGGAAAAAAGTATATCGAGGTCAATAAAAAAGTAGATAGGTTGAAAAAATATACCCTTAAAGAGGCCGTTGAATTAGCAATAGATAGTTCATATGTAAAATTTGATGCCTCGGTAGACATATCTGCCCGATTAGGTGTCGATCCACGCCATGCCGATCAGATGGTAAGAGGGACAGTTTCTCTTCCTCATGGCATCGGAAAGTCAACAAGGGTGGTTGTTTTTGCTAAGGGAGAAAAGGAAAAAGAGGCAACAGAAGCTGGTGCTGATTTTGTTGGGGCTGAGGATCTCTCAGAGAAGATCCAAAATGGTTGGCTTGAATTTGATAAGGCTGTTGCTACTCCAGATATGATGGGCATAGCAGGTAAATTAGGTCGTATTTTAGGTCCAAGAGGTATGATGCCCAATGCAAAACTCGGTACTGTAACCTTTGATGTAGCCAAGGCCGTCACAGAACTAAAAGCAGGAAAAATTGAGTTTAAGGTGGATAAAACAGGAATAATACATGCCTCTATAGGGAGGGTATCTTTCGGGACAGATAAGCTTCTACAGAATACCGCCTTTTTTCTTGATACTATTGTACGGTTAAAACCACCATCCAGCAAGGGAACCTATCTGAAAAGCATAACTTTATCAACAAGTATGGGGCCAGGTATTAAATTAGAAACAACTAACATTCGAGATCTTCTCAGGTAACAGCGAGTTAGAAAATTCAATGTTATACCCCAAAAAATATTTTCTCCCATGATGATTCCAATGAGTAAAGGAGAGAGGAGGTGATGTAATCTTTGGACAGAAATGAAAAGAAAAAAATTGTAGCCGACTTACATCAAAGACTTGGAAAGGCCTACGGAACCTTTCTGGTTGATTACCAGGGGTTAAACGTTGATGATCTTACAAAACTGAGACATAAGTTAAGAGAAGAAGATATTGAATTTCAAGTTGTAAAGAATAGGCTGTTGTTAATCGCATCTCAAGATACAGAGGCAGATGTTTTAAAAGATTTTTTCGTCGGTCCTTGTGCTTTAGCCATAACACATGATGATGGAGTGACACCTGCCAAGGTTTTAACAAAATTTATGCAAGAGTATAAAGCATTAGAGGTAAAGATTGGTCAAATAAATGGTAAAATTATTGAATTGCCTGCCATTAAAAGATTGGCACAGCTTCCTTCAAGAGAGGTTCTGCTTTCAAAGCTTCTTTTTTCTCTTTCTGGCGTACACACTTCTTTTGTTCGATTATTATCTGAGATGCCTCGAAGATTAGTTAATGTTTTAGAAGCCATAAAAAGGCAAAAGGTATAAAGACTAAATAGATTGATTTGATTTGTTCCAAAATTGATCTATTTGGTGAAACACGCGAGATAATTTTAACAAAGAGGAGATTAGGTAGATATGGCAACCAAGATAAGCAAAGATGATGTAATTGAATTTATTTCCAATATGACGGTTTTAGAACTGTCCGAATTAGTAGAAGAGCTGGAGAAGAAATTTGGTGTTTCAGCTGCTGCCCCGATAGCGGTATCAACTGCTACTGCCCTTGAAAAAGATGAAAAGGTAGAGGAAGTAGAAAAAACAGAGTTTGATGTGGTGCTGACAGGAA
Organism: Deltaproteobacteria bacterium; assembly: GCA_019310745.1. The sequence goes on from JAFDDS010000206.1 coordinate 2,266, forward strand.
TAGGTGATAAAAAGATTCAGGTGATTAAGGTTGTTCGGTCTGTCACAAATTTAGGATTAAAAGAGGCCAAGGAGTTGGTTGATGGAGCTCCCAATAAAGTAAAAGAGGGTGTTTCAAAAGAAGATGCGGAAAACATAACGAAACAGCTTGAAGAAGCTGGGGCTATCGTAGATATAAAATAGACCTTAACCATGACAAATTTCTTTTGTTATGGCCATTTCATTTTTGATATCCAGCTATAAAGTACTATTTACCCAGTTAGAAAGAGAACCTGGTCATCTCTCGTTGGTTGAACAAATCAATACGGTTGAGCAGGTTTTAACGCCTGGTGTAAATTTTTTAAAAAGACTTAAAAGGAGATCGTAGTGTGAACAAGGAAGATAGTGTAAGCTTTTATCCAAGGAAAAACTTTGGGAGAATAACAACTATTCTTGATATACCCGATCTTATAGATGTGCAAAGAGATTCCTATGAACGTTTTTTACAACAGAATATTCCACCTGAAAAGCGCAAATATATTGGACTTCAAGGGGCATTCAAGAATGTGTTTCCAATTCAAGATATGAATAAGACATGTTCCCTGGAATTTGTGAGATATTTTTTTGAAGATATAAAATATAATGAGGAGGAATGCCTCAAAAAGGGAATGACCTATGAAGCACCGACTAAGATAGTTGTTCAACTGTTGGTATTTGATTTTGATGAAATTACTGGCAGCAAAAGTATTCGGGATTATTAAGGAACAGGAGATCTATTTTGGTACCTTACCAATGATGACTGAGAGAGGAACCTTTATTATTAATGGTGTAGAGAGGGTGGTTGTGAGTCAGCTTCACAGGTCTCCAGGTGTCTTTTTTGATAATGATAAGGGAAAAACACACCCAAGCGGGAAACCCCTTTATTCTGCCAGAATTATTCCCTTGCGGGGTTCCTGGATTGACTTCGAATTTGATGCCAAGGACATACTTTTTGTGAGAATTGATAGGAGAAGAAAATTTCCGGCGACCATCCTTCTCAAGGCCTTTGGCTATAGTGAAGAAGAAATTTTACGCAGTTTTTATAAGATAGAGAAGGTTTTAGTTGGTAAAGACTCCTTTAGCTGCATCTTAGATCTCAATACCCTTCAAGGCCAAAAGATACTCGAAGATATTATTGACCAAAAAACCGGAGAGGTTATAGGGAAAAAAGGTGAGAAATTTAGTAAGAAACTGTACAAGAAACTTGTTGATATCGGTTTAAAAGAAATACCGGCAAATTCAAATTACATTCAGGGAAGGATTGCTGCCCATGATATAGTTGATCCCCAGACAGGAGAAGTATTAGTACGAACAAATCAAGCCTTTGAACAAGAGAGTTTAGAGCTTATACAGAATAAGGATATTAGAGAGATTGACGTATTAATTTTAGATTCGCTGGAGGTCAGCACATCAATAAGAAATTCGATGCTTTTAGACAAAGTCGTAACCACTGATGATGCTATTTTGGATATTTACCGAAAGTTAAGGCCGACGAGCCCACCAACACAAGAGATGGCCAATACCTATTTTAATAACCTCTTTT